>JADZBO010000124.1 GCA_020851995.1 Burkholderiaceae bacterium | reverse complement strand
GCCCCGGGTTGACCCCGGGACGCCGGGGTTTTGGCGAGCGATTCAAGGATTCCAATAATGACTTCTAATAATCCGCGCATGCGTTTTGGGGGCAGCCTGTTCGGGCTGCTTTTTTTATTTTGCGCCAGCCTCATATCGCTCCCCACCATCGCCCAGACGCTTGACAATGCCGGCTGCCTGACATGCCATGATGGCAAGACGGGGGCTCTTGAGGTACCTGCCAAGGGCGGTGAAAAGCGAGAACTTCATCACTTCACTTCGCAGGAGTACGCGCAAGGCGTGCATGGCAAGATGACCTGTGTGGCGTGCCACACGGGGATCAAGGAGAACCCAGCGCAAGGCAAGGGGCACGCAAGGGATCCCGCCGCTGTGTCACAAAAAGTGGACTGTGCAGGCTGCCATCAGGATCTGTGGAAGAAGGCCCAGGAAAGCGGCAAGGCAGGCCAGAACCCGCAGCTTGAAACCGTCGTCAAAAACATCGCGGCATACAAAACATCCTTCCACGCTCGCCCGAACGAGGATGACAAAACCCAACCCAACGCTTCGTGTGATAACTGCCACGACACGCATACCTTCAACGTTCCCGCCAAAGACACACCGGCCTATGAGCAATGGCGGCTGTCCACGGCTGTCGCCTGCGGTGCGAGTTGTCATGACCGTCAGCTCAAAGTCTTCAAACGGTCCATCCATGGCAAGGAGGCACTCGAAAAACATAACCCCAAGGCGGCGGTGTGCACGGATTGTCACTCGGCACACTCGGTGGTCAATTCCTCAGGGGAGCCGTTCAAGCAGAGCATCACGGAAAGCTGTGGGTCTTGCCACACCGACAGCCTGAAGACTTACAAAGGCACCTACCACGGTCAGATCAGTGCGTTGGGGTACGTGTACACCGCCAAGTGCTACAACTGCCATGGCGGCCACGATATTCTGAAGGTTGACGATCCAAAGTCAAAAGTGCATCCGAACAATCGCATGAAAACATGCGAGTCTTGCCACGATGGCAAGAAGATGTCCAAAGCGCCACCCGGCTTCGCAAGCTTCCAGCCGCATGGGCATCCCGGTGATTTCAAGCGTTATCCGGAAATTTGGATCGCGTGGCAGATCATGCTGGGCCTGCTGGTGGGTACCTTCGGCTTCTTCTGGCTTCACACCTTGCTGTGGTTCTATCGCGAGTTCAAGGAGCGTCAGGAACGTCGCGCGCAGCCTCACGTGAAGCTTGATGAATTAGTGGAAATCCCCGCAAAGCTGCGCGGCAAGCAGTTTCAGCGCTTCAGTCTCACCTGGCGTATTGCGCACCTTGCCTTTGCTCTCAGTCTCATGGTTCTGACCCTGACCGGGATTCCGCTGTTCTATCCCGAAGCCCCGTGGGCACGGACATTAATGAACTTGCTGGGCGGGCCGCACACGGCTGGCATGATCCATCGGGTCAGTGCCGTGGTATTTGCGGGCGTGTTTTTCTGGCACCTCGCCTACATCGGTATCAAAATCGGGCGTGACTGGAAGAACTTCAAGATTTTCGGTCCGAACTCGCTGGTTCCCGGTCCTCAGGATCTCAAGGACATGATTGCCATGTTCAAGTGGTTCTTTGGTATGGGGAAACGCCCGGTTTTTGACCGCTGGACCTACTGGGAGAAGTTTGATTACTGGGCGCCGTTCTGGGGGGTCACCATTATCGGGGTGAGTGGGCTGATCATGTGGTTCCCGGAACTTACCGGTCAGGTCCTGCCAGGCTGGGTCTTCAACGTGGCTGCCATTTTCCACGGAGAAGAGGCGTTCCTTGCCGTCGTGTTCCTGTTTACCGTGCACTTCTTCAATAATCACTTCCGCCCGGATAAGTTCCCGCTGGAGCGTGTCATGTTCACAGGGACAGTCACGCTTGAGGAGCTCAAACACGACCATCCGCTGCAATACCAACGCCTGATCGAATCAGGGGAACTGGAAAAGCATCTCGTGGATCCGCCGTCGCCGGCGCTCTACAAGGCTTCGACGATTCTGGGTTTTGTCCTGATTGTGGTCGGGTTGACGTTGCTGACCTTAGTCGGTATCGGGTTCTTCACGAGCCTTTAAGGTTCTCGTGCAGGTATGAGAATGGCACCTGTTCAAGGTGCCATTCCCGTTTTCCGGCCCGCGTCACTGTCAGTGTGTCAGTCTTTGCCCGGGACGCGGGCGAATCCGTCCTGCGAACCCGCATGCCAGGTGGTGAGGCAGGGGGGGGTACGATCAACGAAGATCGCCCCCTGCGCCGATCAGGTGCCGTCAGGCATCTGTCGTCGGGTTTGCCTTTTTGCGGGAAGAGACAGCCTTCCACGTGGCGGGCGCAACGGTTGCGGGTGTCGTCGCTTGCGCGGGTGCTTCGACCGTCGTGGCGGGCGCGGCCCTGGTTGCCGCAGCCTTCGCAGTCACGACCTTGGCAGGTTCAGGTTTTACGACTTCAACCTTGGTTGCTTCGGACTTCAGCGGTGTTTTGACCGTCGCAACCTTTGTCGGTGCAGTCTTCACCGGTGCAACCTTGACAGGTGCAGACTTCACCGGTGCAACCCTGACAGGCGCAGACTTCACTGCGGCAACCTTTGCTGTTGCGGTCTTTTTGGTGGCGGGTTTCGCTGTCAGGGCATCTTTGGGCGAGACGGATTTACCGGCGGTCGCGCGCCCGGCCGGAGCGGCTTTGGCGCCGTTCACTGAGGCGGACGAGGCTGCTGATGCGGCTGCATCCGCAGCGTTGCGGCGTGAAGCCGAGGGCTTGAAGTGCGATGGTGCCAGATTGGAGGTGGAGTTGCGCGCCGCTTCCTCGAAGATGCGCTGTGCTTCAGCCAGCCGGGCGACACCGACCGCATTCAGCGGACCACCCGCCGAGACGACGCGGGTTGCGAAGGCGCTTGCCTCGCGGATCGTTTCAGCTGACGCGTTACGCAACAGTTCCGGAAGCGCGCTGATCGCGCCGACGGGATCAACCGTCATGACGAGCGCCTGCTCACGAACCAGATGCTTGAACTGCGCGAGCGTGAGGGTGTGGTCTTCGATTTGGCGCAGCGTACGAATCAGGCGGTAGCTGCGTTCGTCGATACCGCCCTGTGCCTGGGAAACATACATCAGCACTCGAACCGACGCTTCGCGCAGGCCACCCTTGCGCACTTCGCCGCGCAGTTCTTCGATGCGACGATTGACGAATGCGAGGTGCTCGGGTGAGACGCCCGGGTGGCGGCGCGGAGCGCCGTCGCGTGCCCCGAGCCCCACCATGTTCTGGACCAGCGGGGTGCCATAAAACGACATGAAGAACTGTTCGGTCAGCTGGTCGCGCCATTCACCCCACAGATCGAGCGAACCCTTGAACGCCTTGGCCATCTGACGCTCCATCTGGCGGAACGGATTGTCCTTGGGCGCGGCCTCTCTGTGGTTGCGCACCTGTACTGCAAGCGGTGCAATCGAAGCCATCAGCTTGCTTTTGTCGGAGAGAACCTCATAGGGCAAACGCAACGGATGCAGCTTCTGCATCAGATCGGCGCTTTGCGGCGTGACCATCAGTTTGAGCCACGGTTGCACAAAGCTGCGGTAAAGACCGACGTTGATATCGGAAATCCGCGACACGGCGGCGAAGCGGCGATCGTCTTCGGTATTGTGCTCGACGATCTTGCGGATGTCGTCGAGCGTGCGGCGTTCGAAGCGCGTGACATAGTCGCCGCGCGTGAGCTCTGGATTGTGCGTGTCGGCAGTCTTGTCCTCGATGATCGCTTCGTATAACCCGGGCGGGAGCACGTCGATCATGTCGATATTGTTGGTGAACTCGCGGTGCTCTTTGTTGGCGATCGCGCCAGACACAAAGATCCCGAGGTGGCCAATGCTTTCATGCACGGTATAGACAATGGTCTGGCCGTGTGCCTTGACTTGTTCGTCGGTTTCGTAAAGATCGATGATCCAGCCCAGGGCCTGGGGAGGCGGGGTGATGTTGTCACCCTTCGAGCAGAACACGATGATTGGCGAGTTGATGTTGCGCAGATCGATGCGGGTGCCGTCGGTGGTGACCAGTTCGGACGTTGCAAGCCGGTTTCCGACAAACAGGTTGTCGACGATGTACTGGATTTCCTTGCCGTTCAGGTAGACATGCCCGCCCCACCATCTTTCGAAGCCAAGATAACGCTCGGATTCCGTATCGATATTGGCGTACAGGTTGTATTGCTTGGCGAAGTGGGTGTTGCCGGGATTGAGGTTTTCGAAGTTCTGCACCAGGTTGGCGCCGTCGAACTTGCCGTTGCCCAAATCGCTTGCCATCATCGTCAGCCAGGATCCGCCTGAGAGACCGCCCGTGTAACGCATCGGGTTCTTGCCGCGCCAGCCGGCCCAGTAGGAGAGTGGTGCTCCCGCGATCACGATCGGACCGAAGAGTTCAGGACGAATCGCCGCAGTCATCATGATCTGCCAGCCGGCCTGACAATTGCCGACCACCACCGGTTTGCCTTCGGCCTCGGGGTGCAGGGAGATCACTTCCTCCAGAAAACGCGCTTCGGCCTGCACGACATCTTCGACGGTCTGGTCGGGTTCGGGATTGGGCAGGAACCCAATGAAATAACAGGGATGACCGGCCTGAACGGCCACGCCGATTTCGCTTTCGGGCTTGAATCCGGCGATGCCGGGGCCGTGCCCCGCGCGCGGATCAACGACCACGAATGGTCGCTTGATCGGGTCGACTGGCATCGATTTTGGCGGAACGATGCGCGTCAGCACATAGTTAACCGGTCGGGGAAGATTGTGACCGTACATCACCAGCTCAGCCTTCATGCTGAGCACGTTGGGCGCCTTCTTGGCCATGTGCCGCTGATACTGGTTGCCACGCTGGCGCATGACGTCTGCATACAGAATGCTGCGCTGCCAGGTATCCGTCAGGTATTCGGTTGCGGCAGCCATCATCGGCGGCATAAAACCAACGCCGGTGGGCTTGCTCTGGTCGGAAACGGTCATGGAAGGCTCCTCTGCATTGAACTGCCCCTTATAAGACCGCAAATGTGGTCGGCGCGGGCAATTTGCGTCATATTGATATTACACATCATTATATGCTGCACCGCAACAAATACGCTGCGCATGATCCCTTTTCCGCACAAAGTCGGCCTGATCTGCATCCTGCCAATCCGCGCTCTGTCCAGTCTGCGTGATCTGAAGTCAGCCGACCGGCATCCCGTTTCACGTGATCCGTTGTTCCAGGGCGGATATCCGTCTGAACGGGTCAGTCAACGATGAACAGTGTCGCACCCGTGGCGGTTGACGATCGGTGGGGTTCGGCGCCGTCGGCGACCTGGTAGCTTGTGCCCGGTGTCAGGTCGAACACTCGGCCATCCTTCAGTTCGGTGTGCAGCGAACCGGCAACGCACAGGAGGATGTGTCCCTTTTCGCACCAGTGATCTGCCAGGTACCCAGCGGTGTATTCGACCATTCGCACCCGGATCGTGCCGAACTGCCGCGTACGCCAGAGGGCAACACCTGTGGTGCCCGGGTGTTCGGTGACGGGAACCGTCGACCAGTCTGTGGTGCCAAAGGGGATATCGTCGATTTTCATGGCGTTTTCCTGGCAACGTTTGATCCGGCGTCTTGAAATTCCGGGCATTCGCCCCTATCTTGAACGTATTCGGATTATTCTCAGGCGAACCGCAACGGTCGCCCAGCTCATGGAATTCAAAGACTACTACAAGATACTGGATGTGCCGCGCGATGCCTCTGAGGAGGCTGTGCGCAAGGCCTACCGCAAGCTTGCGCGCAAGTACCACCCGGACGTCAGCAAGGAGGCGGACGCGCAGGAGCGCATGCGTGAGATCAACGAAGCCAACGACGTGCTGCGCGACAAGGAAAAGCGCGCTGCCTACGATCAGCTGGCTGCAGAGGTGTCTGCCGGCGGCAACGGCTTTGCACCACCACCGGGCTGGGACCGCGGCTTCGAATTTACCGGCTCTCACGGGGGTGCGCCTCAGGACGCGGATTTCCAGGATTTTCTGTCGGCGTTATTTGCTGACGCCGCGCGCAGGCGCGGCGGGTCGGGACACCCGCAGGGTCAGGCGCAGGGCAGAGCGCAAGGCACTCCCCATCGTATGCGCGGTGAAGATCACCATGCCGAAATCGAAATCTCCCTTGAGGATAGCTTCCGCGGCGCAACCCGGGAGCTGACGCTGCGTTCGGTGCAGATCAACGCGGAAGGCCGGCCCCAGATGGTGTCTCGCACTTTGAGCGTGAAGATTCCCGCGGGTATTCGCGAAGGCCAGATGATCCGGCTTGCCGGCCAGGGCATGGCCGGCGAAGGCGGCGGTGAATCCGGCGATTTGTTCCTGACGGTGCATTTTGCGCCACATCCGCGCTACAAGGTGGACGGCAGGGATCTGACATTGCACTTGCCGCTTGCGCCGTGGGAAGCGGCGCTGGGCGGCAAGGTGAACGCACCAACACTTGCCGGCGAAGTCGAGGTCAATATTCCGCCGGGCAGCAAGCCGGGTGGCAAGCTTCGCCTGCGTGGCAAGGGGCTGCCGGGCGATCCTCCCGGGGATTTGTACCTGGTTCTTGAAGTGGCCTGGCCGCAGGCCGATTCTGACGCCGCGCGCGCCGCCTATCGCCAATTGGCCGAGGCCGCCCCGTTTAATCCCCGACGTCATCTCGGAGTGCAATCATGAAGTCAGTCGCCGTGTATACGACCTTGCTGGTCGATCACGATGCGCCCGTCACGATCGACGAGCTTGCGCGCTGTTGCGAGCGCCATACCGAGTGGGTCGTGACGCTGGTTCGTGAGGGCGTCGTAACGATCGCCCGGGGTCAGACGCCAGAAGAATGGGCCTTTGGCAGCGTGGCGGTATCGCGCGCGCGGCAGATCGCAAGGCTTGAGCGGGATTTCGACGTCAATCTGGATGCCGCCGCCCTGATGACTGACCTGATGGAAGAAATCAGGCAACTGCGCCGGCAACTGGGCGCGTAATAACGCCAAAACCAGCGCTTAAAACAGGTGCGACCCGACGAAGAACAGCCCTGCGGACAGCAGCATCGACGCCGGCAGCGTCAGCACCCAGGCAATGAGGATGCTGCGCACGGTTCCGCGGTGCAGGCCACTGCGGTTGGCAACCATCGTACCGGCAACGCCCGACGACAAAACGTGGGTCGTCGAGACGGGAAGACTGTAGATATTTGCGATCCCGATCATGGTGACGGCTGTCACCTGGGCGCTCATGCCTTGCGCGTAGGTCATGCCCTGTTTGCCGATCTTTTCGCCGACGGTGATGACCACCCGA
This sequence comes from Burkholderiaceae bacterium, assembly GCA_020851995.1. Taxonomy (GTDB): domain Bacteria; phylum Pseudomonadota; class Gammaproteobacteria; order Burkholderiales; family Burkholderiaceae_B; genus Zwartia. The sequence continues at coordinate 7,808 of JADZBO010000124.1, read as the reverse complement.
CGCCAGCCGATCATCGTACCCAGGCCGAGTGCCAGCGCGACCGCGATAATCACCCAGAACGGAGCGTATTCCGTCGTCGCGACCAGATCCTTGCGCAGTCGCTGAAGATCCGACTTTTCTCGTGAATTCAAGCCGGGCAGCGCCATGACCTTGCGGGCCGTGTCGTCCAGACACAGCAAATAGCGGCGCACCTGGATACGCTGTTCCGGGGCCAGTTCAAGAAAATCCCGTACACCCGCGAGTTCGGTTCGAAGCGCCGTGATCGTCGCCATGGTCGTGGTCGGATCACACCGGTAGACCTTGGGAAGATTCTCGCGGCGATCCGGTTTGGCCAGCGCGAGGTAATCGCCCAGCGTATGGGCATTGCGCTCGTAGAATTCGCTCAGTTGCAGGGCTGCGTCGTAGGAACGCTTGATTTGGTATGGCGTTGCCTGGACATCGAGAACAAACTTCGCTGGCACGATCCCGATCAGCACCAGCATGATGAGGCCGATGCCCTTTTGGCCGTCGTTGGAGCCGTGCACGAAGCTCACGCCCATTGCCGATGCGATCAGGACCACACGATTCCAGAATGGCGGGCGTTTCTTGTCGGCAACCTCCAGCCGCTTTTCCGGCGTGACATGCATCTTGGAGGTGGGCCACCAGTACTTCAGCAGGATCAGCAACAGCGCGGCGGTGAGGAAGCCCGCCGCCGGTGAAATCAGCAACGACATACCGATTTCAATGGCTTTGCCCCAATTGACGCCGTCGCGAACCGGCAGGCCTGACAGGTAGGCATTGGCCAGGCCGACGCCGAGAATCGAACCGATCAGGGTGTGTGAACTGGAGGCGGGGATGCCGAAAAACCAGGTGCCGAAGTTCCAGATGATGGCGGCGGCGAGCATCGCGAACACCATCACCAGCCCGCGCGAGGCGTTGGCATCAATGAGGAGTTCGACGGGCAACAGGTGGACAATGGCGTAGGCGACGCCGACACCGCCCAGCAGCACGCCCAGGAAATTGAAGATCCCGGAGGCGACTACGGCGAAGTAAGGCGGCATTGCCCGGGTGTAGATGACGGTGGCGACCGCGTTGGCAGTATCGTGGAATCCGTTGATGAACTCGAAGGCCAGCACGAATGTCAGCGCAAGTACCAGACTGACGATGACCCAGAGTGTCAGGCCGCTAAAGAGTTCAGGCATGGTGAAGCCACAAGGTTGTTTGGGTTATTTTACCAAGTGTGCGCTAAGCCCCGTCCTTCATTCTTCTGATTTCAATCGCGAGCAAATTCCATGACAACGCAATCCTCCGCTGACCCGACCCGCGCGCTGCGCGTCGGGCTTGTCTCGGTTTCCGACCGCGCCTCCCGGGGCGTTTATCAGGATCAGGGCATTCCCGCCTTGCAGGACTGGCTGGCACGCGCGCTCGTTACGCCGTTCGAGATCGTCACCAGGTTGATCGCCGACGATGCGGCGACGATATCGGCCGCGCTGGTGGAACTCGTTGACGTCGAACGGTGTGATCTGGTGCTGACGACCGGCGGAACCGGCCCCGCGCGCCGCGATGTCACACCTGAAGCGACCCTGGCGGTGGCCACCCGCGAGATGCCGGGGTTCGGCGAGCAGATGCGGCAGATCAGCCTGCAGTTTGTCCCGACGGCGATCTTGTCGCGTCAGGTAGGCGCCTTGCGCGAAACGCCCGGTCACGCCGCGCTGATCATCAATTTGCCAGGGCAGCCGAAGGCCATCGCGGAAACCCTTGAGGGGCTGCGGCGCGAGGACGCAAGCGTTGCCGTGCCCGGTATTTTTGCCGCAGTTCCTTACTGCATCGATCTGATTGGCGGCCCCTATACCGAGACCGACCCGGAGGTGGTGAAGGCTTTCAGGCCGAAGTCGGCGCGACGGCCGGACGCAGTCGCCAAAGCGACGTGATCTCCGCGCCGCGCGCGTCGGCGAGCGGATCGTCGGTATCCCGGGCGCCAGGATGCACCGGCACCGTGTCGAGGCGACCGACCACTTCAAGTCCGGCGTTCGCGAAGCCGTCGAGTAACGCTTCGCGCGTTCGCAGACCGAAGTGCTCGGCCAGATCCGACAGAATCAACCACGCTTCACCGCCCGGTGTCAGGTGATGGCGCACGCCTGCCAGGAACCCGGAGAGCATGCGCTGCCCGGGGTCGTAAATCGCCTGCTCAAGCGCTGACGCGGGTCGGCCGGGCAGCCAGGGGGGATTGCAGACGATCAGGCTTGCATGGCCGGGCGGGAACAGGCTGGCTTCGAGGACGGCCACGCGTGAAGCCAGGCCGAGCCGGGCGATGTTGTCGCGTGCGCAAGTCAGCGCCCTGGGATTTACATCGGTCGCGATGACCCTGGACACGCCCCGGCGCGCCAGGATGGCGGCGATCACGCCGGTGCCGGTGCCGATGTCAAACGCCAGTGCGCCGTCGACCGGCGCAGCGGGAAGCGGGGCGCTGGCCAGCAGGTCGAGATATTCGCCGCGCACTGGCGCAAACACGCCGAAGTGTGCGTGAATACGATCGCCAAGCGCGGCGACGGGTACGCCCCGGCGTCGCCACTCGCACGCGCTGATGACCCCCAGTAGCTCAGTCATTGGCATGACGTAGCCCGTCGTGTCCGCTCCGTAGGCCTCGGCGCAGGCTTCACGCACATCTGGCGCACGGCGATTCGACAGTGCGTGGCCCGGTCCGAAGCACAGCAACAGCATTCCCAGCGTGCGTGCGCGCTGCGCCCGCGCCAGGCGCATCTGGTGGAAGCGCTCCGGGTAGGGAAGGGATTGCAGGCGCGATTGACGCCTGGCAATCCGCCGGCTCATCGCCTGCAGCAGCTGTCGCGCATTCTGAAAATCGCCGCGCCAGATCAGACCGGTTCCTTCAGATGCCAGTCGCATTGCGGCGTCTGCCCCGAGGGTGTCGTCCGCCTCGATGACGCGACGCGGTGGCGTCCAGCCGTTCTCGGACCGCCAGGGCAGGGTCAGCGTGCGCTCACCCGACGGCCAGGTGATTGACGCGGCGAGAATGGGGGTCAGGGGCATGCGCTAACGGGGTAGAATGGAGGGTGAAGTCAACACGCAAAATCCGTCGATAACGTACCAACAAAAGGATATCTCATGGCTCTCGTCTCTATGCGCCAGTTGCTCGACCACGCCGCCGAGCACGGCTATGGCATTCCGGCGTTCAACGTGAACAACCTTGAGCAGGTTCAGGCCATCATGGAAGCGGCTGCGCAGACTGACAGCCCGGTGATCATGCAGGCTTCTGCCGGCGCGCGCAAGTATGCGGGCGAAGGCTTTCTCAAGTACCTGATTCAGGCCGCCGTTGAATCGTACCCCCATATCCCCGTGGTGATGCACCAGGATCATGGTCAGTCGCCCAAAATCTGTCAGGGCGCAATCGATCTCGGATTTTCCAGCGTCATGATGGATGGCTCGCTCAAGGAAGACGGCAAAACGATCGCTGATTATGACTACAACGTCGCGGTGACCAAAGAGGTCGTCGACATGGCGCACAAGCTCGGTGTCACGGTGGAAGGCGAACTCGGCTGCCTTGGCTCGCTGGAAACCATGATGGGCGACAAGGAAGACGGCCACGGCGCCGACGGCAAGATGACCAAAGAGCAGTTGCTGACCGATCCTGAACAGGCTGCCGATTTCGTGCGCCGCACTCAGCTTGATGCGCTGGCCATTGCCATCGGCACCAGCCACGGCGCGTACAAGTTCACGCGCAAGCCCACGGGCGACATTCTGTCGATCCAGCGCATCAAGGAAATCAATCAGCGCCTGCCCAACACGCACCTGGTGATGCACGGCAGTTCCAGTGTGCCCCAGGATCTGCTGGCCGAAATCCGCCAGTTTGGCGGCGACATGAAAGAAACCTATGGCGTTCCCGTCGAAGAGATCCAGCACGCAATCAAGTTCGGCGTGCGCAAGATCAACATCGATACCGATATCCGCCTGGCCATGACCGGTGCGATTCGCCGCTTCTTCGCGGAAAACCCCGGCAAGTTCGATCCGCGCGAGTACCTCAAGCCCGCGCGCGAGGCGGCCAAGAAAATCTGCGTCACGCGCTATGAGCAGTTCGGAACGGCTGGCAACGCGAGCAAGATCAAACCGGTTGCTCTGTCGGTGATGGCTGCAGAATACGCCGCCGGCAAGCTGTCGCAAGTCGTGCAGTAAGCGGGCCGTCCGTGACCACCGCGCTCCTGCAGTCCAGCATCCAGTCCTTGCCGCTCCTCGCGCGCGGCAAGGTGCGCGACATGTATGCCGTTGGCGAAGACAAGCTGCTGATCGTCGCCTCCGACCGCATCTCGGCCTTTGACGTCATCCTCGACGACCCGATCCCCGGCAAGGGGCAGGTTCTGAAAGAACTGACGGATTTCTGGCTCGCAAAGCTCGCACATGTGCTGCCCAATCACTCCACCGGGATTCGCCCGGAGGATGTCGTGGCACCGTCGGAGCGCGATCAGGTCGTGGGCCGCGCAGTGGTGGTCAAGCGGCTCAGGCCTATCCTGGTCGAGGCGGTGGCGCGCGGCTATCTGATCGGCTCCGGCTGGAAGGATTACCAGGCCACCGGTGCGGTCTGCGGGATACGACTGCCCGCCGGGCTCAAGCAGGCGGGCAAGTTGCCCGAGCCGATTTTTACTCCGGCCGCCAAGGCGGAGTTCGGTCTGCACGACGAAAACGTCGATTTCGATCATGTCGTGAAGGCGGTCGGCACCGCGATGGCCGCCCGAATCCGCGATGTCACCCTGCAGTTGTATTCCGAGGCCTCGGCCTTCGCCGCGACCAAGGGCATCATCATTGCCGACACCAAGTTCGAATTCGGTCTCGATGATCAGGGCGTCCTTCATCTCATGGATGAAGTCCTGACCCCGGATTCCTCGCGTTTCTGGCCGGCCGACGGGTACCGCGAGGGCATCAGTCCGCCGTCGTTCGACAAGCAGTTTGTGCGCGACTGGCTTGAAACCCAACCCTGGGACAAGACCCCGCCCGCGCCCCGGCTGCCCGCTGACGTCATCCAGAAGACGGCGGCCAAATACCGCGAAGCGCTTGAGCGGCTGACGCGCTGAGGGCAACGAGTGCCCGCCTGGCGCACGCAGCGCCAGCGGGCTTTTTTTTCGGAGTGACGGCATGTCTTCTTCCTCTAACCTCGATGCGCCGATCGTCGGTGTGGTCATGGGATCTTCCAGCGATTGGGAGGTCATGCAGCATGCCGTCAACATACTCAAGGAGTTCGGCGTGCCGCATGAGGCGCGTGTGGTGTCGGCACACCGCATGCCCCACGATATGGCCGAATATGGCGCGCAGGCGGCCGAGCGCGGTTTGCGGGCAATCATTGCGGGCGCGGGCGGCGCTGCGCATCTGCCGGGCATGATGGCGGCGCTCACGGATGTTCCCGTGTTCGGTGTTCCGGTGCCCTCGCGCTATCTGCGCGGCGAAGATTCCCTGTTGTCGATCGTGCAGATGCCCAAGGGTGTTCCGGTGGCAACCTTCGCGATTGGCGAAGCGGGTGCCGCCAACGCTGCGCTGCATGCGATTGCCAATCTCGCGACCACCAACCCTGCGCTGCGTGATCAGTTGCGTGCGTTTCGCCAGCGTCAAACCGAAGCGGCACGGGCCATGAAGGTGCCGCTGTGATTGCTCCGGGTGAATGGCTGGGTCTGCTCGGTGGCGGTCAGCTTGGTCGTATGTTCTGCCATGCCGCGCAGTCGTTGGGCTATCGCGTGGTGGTCCTGGATCCGGCTTCGGAAGGCCCGGCGGCCAGCGTCGCTGACGCGCATGTTCTCGCCGGTTATGACGATGCCACCGGGTTGAACAAGCTGGCCCAGCGGTGCCGGGCCGTGACGACGGAGTTCGAGAACGTGCCGGCGCGCAGTCTGGATTCGCTGTCCGCCCATTGTCGTGTCACGCCGGGCGCCCGCGCTGTCGAGATTGTGCAGGATCGTATCGCCGAAAAGGCGTTTGTGCTTGGACAGGGCGTACCCGTCGCCCCCCATGCGCCGGTGAGATCGCGTGAGGATCTCGCGCGCGCGCCCGACGCATTGTTTCCGGGCATTCTGAAGGTGGCGCGGCTTGGCTACGATGGCAAGGGTCAGGCTCGCGTGCGATCGCGCGAGCAGGCGATTGCCGCGTTCCATGAATTCGGTGATGTTCCGTGCGTGCTTGAGGCAATGCTCGACTTGCGCGAGGAACTCTCGGTGGTGCTGGCACGCGGACTGGATGGCGAGTGTGCCGTGTACCCGGTCGCGCGCAATGATCACCACGAAGGCATCCTGGCGGTGAGCACGGTCGACGGCGAGTCGAGCCCGCTCACCCGTCAGGCGACCGATGCCGCGCTTGCCATCGCACGCGGGCTCGATTACCACGGTGTCCTGTGCGTCGAGTTCTTCGTTCTTGGCGATGGCAGCCTCCTCGTCAATGAAATCGCGCCGCGCCCGCACAACAGCGGTCACTACACGATCAATGCCTGTGTCACGAGCCAGTTTGAGCAACAGGCGCGTGTGATGGCGTCGCTGCCACTGGGCAGCACGCGCTTGCTGGCACCCGCCGTCATGCTCAATATTCTCGGTGACGCCTGGTACCCCACCGAGGGCGATCTGCAGACCGAACCCGACTGGCGGGCTGTGCTTGCCGTACCGGGTGTATCGCTGCACCTGTACGCCAAGCGCGAGGCCCGTCGCGCCCGCAAGATGGGTCATGTCACCGTCACAGGCGGGACGCTTGACCAGGCGCGTGCCGCCGCCAACGAAGTTGTCCGCATTCTGCACCTGCCGGTCAGAGCCTGACGATGTCTGATCTGTCGCACGCGGTCGATGTGCTCGAGCAGGGCGGGCTGGTGGCGTTTCCTTCCGAGACGGTCTATGGGCTTGGCGCCGACGCTGAAAATCCGCAAGCAGTCGCCCGGATTTATGCGGCCAAGGGCCGGCCCTCCAATCATCCGGTCATCGTGCATGTCGCGCCCGAGGCGGATCTTGCTTACTGGGCGGCCCGCGTTCCCGCGCAGGCCCGTGCGCTGGTGCACGCCTTCTGGCCGGGACCGCTGACGCTTGTGCTCAAGCGCGCGCCGGGCATTTCGGACTGTGTGAGCGGCGGCCAGGACAGCATTGCGCTGCGCTGTCCCTCTCATCCGGTCGCGCAGCAATTGCTGCGCGCGTTTGCAGCCCGCCGTTCGTCGGGTCAGGCAGGGGTTGCAGGCCCATCGGCCAACAAATTCGGACAGGTATCCCCGACGCTGGCCGAGCATGTCCGGAGCGAGTTTCCCGAGTTGGTGGCGGACGGCATGCCGGTGATCGAGGGCGGTGCGAGCGAGGTCGGGATTGAATCAACCATCGTGGATCTGTCGCGTGTCGACCAGGGCGTGGGGCCGGTGCTGCTGCGCCCCGGGCACATTACCGCAGAGCAGATCTCCGAAGTACTGGGGGTTCCGGTGCAGGGTGCGGATGCCCATGCCCCGAGGGTTTCCGGCGCATTGAAATCGCATTACGCACCGCAGACGCCGTTGCAACTGGGGCATATCGATGCGCTGCGCAGCGCCGCAAACGGCCCGCAACTTGCTCAGGGGCAGCGTCTCGTGATTGTGTCGCACTCGTTGCCACGTCCGGATTCAGCCCTGCATCCTCAGGTCGACTGGGTTGCGGCACCGTCGGACGCAGTGGCCTACGGAAGATCGCTGTACGCGAGTTTGCGTGCACTGGACCGCATGGGATACGCGTCAATGCTGTGGGAGCAGGTGCCAGACGGCCCCAAATGGCGGGGCGTGCGCGACCGCCTGTCGCGCGCGGCCGCTGCGTTTTAATCGTCCGTGCGGGTCTGACCCG
>JADZBO010000123.1 GCA_020851995.1 Burkholderiaceae bacterium | reverse complement strand
CGCAGATGATCGGTATCGCGGACCTTGGCAAGCCTGATTTCGGCGATGCGGTCGAAGTGCGGGACGACGAACTGCCGGTGTTCTGGGCCTGCGGCGTCACGCCGCAATCGGTCGCCATGGCGGTCAAACCCCCGTTCTGCATCACGCATTCACCCGGATCCATGCTGATTACCGATCTGCTCAATCACCGGTTGGCCAGCTTTTAAGCGCCACCGCAACCCCGACCTTCAAAGGATCGTTCAATTCTTCCCCAGGAGCCCCGGATGAATTCCATCAAGTCACCCATTGTGGTGACCGCGCTCTTAATCCGCGAGCCGCGAACCGGTCGCAGTATCTTGCACCGCTATGCGGTGCGCACCCTGCCGGTGATCGCCTGAGTTTCACAGCCGACGCGAAACGCGCCGCCTTCAAATCAAACCCAGTTTTTTTACACGAGCTATTCCATCATGACGCACATTACCGAAACCATTGCGCAACTGAACGCCCGGCTTGCCGCGGGTGATACCACCCGCGAGGCGCTGGTGACCGACGCCATCGACAACGCTGCCCGCAAGAGCGCCGCGCACGTTTTCACCCGCATGTATCCGGATGCCGCGCTAGCCGCGGCCCGCTACGCCGACGCCGCCGCAGCGGCCGGCGTCGTGCAGCATCCGCTTGCCGGGTTGCCGGTTTCAATCAAGGACCTTTACAACGTTGCCGGCGAGACCACCATGGCGGGCTCGGTCGTGTGCCGCGGCGAGCCCGCGCAGGTTGCCGACGCACCGGCGGTCGCTCGCTTGCGGACGGCGGGCGCAGCGATCCTTGGCAAAACCAATATGACCGAATTTGCTTTCTCCGGGGTCGGGATCAACCCGCACTACGGCACGCCGGTCAACCCGACGGACTCTTCGGCCGCGCGTATCCCCGGCGGCTCATCATCCGGTGCCGCAGTGTCCGTTGCGCTGGGGTTGTCAGTTGCCGGACTCGGTTCGGATACCGGGGGTTCGATCCGCATTCCCGCAGCGCTGAACGGACTGGTGGGCTTTAAAAGCACCCAGGGCCGGGTACCGCGGGATGGTGCGCTCGAGCTTTCCCGTTCGCTTGACACGGTCTGCGCGATGACGCGCAGTGTCGAGGACTGCCTGGTGGTTGACGCTGTGCTGGCCGGCGCCCCGCTGGCCGTGCGGCGGCGTCCGCTGGCCGGCATGCGCCTGGCGATTCCCCAGGCCGTGGTGCTGGATGGCATGGAGCCGGCCGTTTCGCGTGCGTTTGACCGGGCCGTTGCGCTCCTGTCGGCTGCCGGAGCACAGATTTCGGATATCAAACTGGCTGAACTGGCGGAGATCCCTGCCATCAACGCGCCAGGCGGTCTTTCGCCCATCGAGGCCTATGCCGTGCACCATGAACGACTTGCCAGGGCCAAGGATGCATTCGATCCGCGTGTCGCGCATCGCATGATGTTGGGGGCGCAGGTAAGCGCGCACCAATACATCGCGTTGCTGGACAACCGGCGCGACTGGATTGCGCGCACGGAGCGTGCTATCGAAGGGTATGACGCAGTGATCTGCCCGACAGTTCCGATCATCGCACCGGAAATCGCGCCACTGGTCGCGTCCGATGAGGTGTTTTTCAAAGCCAACGGCCTGTTGTTGCGCAATACGTTCGCCTTTAATTTTCTGGACGGCTGTGCATTCAGCCTGCCTTGCCAGGCGGAGGGTGATTTGCCGGTCGGCCTGATGCTTTCGTCGGTCAACGGCGACGATGCCCGATTGGCGGCTGTCGCGCTCGCCGTGGAGCACGCGCTCGCGCAAGCAACTTAGTTGCCGTGTTCCGGTCTGGCGTGGTGGCCCGGAGCGTGGCGGCCGCGACTGGCGCGGCCACGAACGCCATGATGGGCATGAAGGGCGTGGCGGGCGCGGCCAGCGAGGGCGGCACCGCGGATAAGAAAAGCCGTACTGCGTATGCGAAAACCGCACTGTGGATGCGAAAAGCGGCACTGCGGATCAGAAAAAAAGCGCGCCAGTGCTGCCACTGACGCGCCGCATGCCGCGGTCAAGGCAAGGTCCCTAGACGACGCTGTCTTCGTGGAACCTGGCGATCTCCTCGGCCGAGTAGCCGAGTTCGCTGAGGACTTCGTCGGTGTGCTCACCCCACCAGGGCGCCCGCGTCACGACTTCGGCAGGGGTGCGACTCAGTTTCATCGGCAGGCTGATAAAGTGACGGACCTTGCCGTCGTCGCACGTGATCGGCTTGTCGATCTCCAGGTGCTGGACCTGTGGATCTTCGAACATTTGCGGCACGTTGTAGACCGGACCGGCAGGGACGCCAACACGGTTCAGCGCTTCGACCCAGTAGGCGACCGGCTTTTTGCCAAACTCCTGATTGAGTTCCTTGTTGACCCGGGCGCGACTGGCTACGCGCAACTTGTTGATCTTGAAGGCTGGTTCGGCGAGCAGATCGGGCCTCTCAATGATTTCGCACAGCTTGACCCAGTGGCCTTCGCCCGAGGCACCCAGCGTGAAAACGCCATCAGCCGCCTGAAACAGGCCCATCGGGCAACTGGTCGGGTGATCGTTGCCGGCCTGCACGGGGACGTCGCCGTCATTGAGGTAACGCGCCGCCTGGAAATCCAGCATGGCGATCTGGGAGTGCAGCAGTGAGGTCTGAACCCACTGCCCGCGACCAGAGCGTTCACGCTCGAGCAGGGCGGTCAGGATTCCGATTGCCGTATACAGCCCGGCGCTCATGTCGGCGACTGCGATCCCCGCGCGCATCGGGCCACGGCCAGGCTCACCCGTGACGGACATCAGCCCGCCCATGCCCTGCATGATCTGGTCGAATCCGGCGCGACTGGCGTAGGGGCCGTCCTGGCCGTAGCCGGAAATGCTCGCCATCACGATGCGCGGGTTGATCTTGGCGAGCGAGTCATAATCGACACCGAGCTTTTTCTTGATATCCGGACGCCAGTTTTCGATGACTACATCGGCGTCGACAATCATCCGCTTCAGGATCTCAAGTGCGCCCGGTTTTTTCAGGTTCAGGGTGAGTGATCGCTTATTGCGGTTCAGGTTCTGGAAATCGCCGCCATCGCGCTTGTCGGCGAAAAGCGCCTCGTTGGGATCAACGCCTTTGGGCGGCTCGACGCGGATCACGTCCGCGCCGAAGTCGGTCAGGACACGCACGCAGGCGGGACCCGCGCGCACGCGGGAAAGGTCGACCACTTTAAAATGCGATAGCGCGGTTCCGGCCTGGATTTTAGGCATACTGATATCCCCTGGAGTTTTTATTTGAACTTGAATTATCGGGCGATTTTACCAACAGTTGCTCTGGAGTTGTTTGCGGGGGATACTGGCGGCTTTTGGCGCTCTGTCGCTGGGCTGCGAGGCGCCCCGGGTTCTGAACAACCGCGCCGACATCGAATGATCTGACATCAAACAACGAATATGCGGAGTCTTTTCCCGCGACCTGAAGGAGACCTGGCTTGACACGACCATCCAAAATTCTTGCGGTTTCGGCGCTTGCCGTCGCGATCGTTGCCCCGGCGGCTGCCCTGGCGGATTATCCGGCTGACAAGCCCATTCGCATGGTGATCGGCTACGCAGCAGGGGGCGCGGCTGACAAGCTTGCACGCCCCATCGCCGAGAAAGTTTCGAAAATCATCGGGCAGTCGATTGTCATGGATTACCGCCCTGGCGCAGGTGGTGCAATCGCCCTGGATGTGGTGGCCCGCACGCCCCCCGACGGCTACACCATCCACCTGACCGACTCCGGTCCGGCAACGATCCTGCCGAATCTGCGCAAAACGTCCTACGATCCACTGAAGGATTTCGCACCGATTGCCATGGTGGGCAGCGGTGGCACCGTGATCGTCGCTCTGCCCGACTCGCCTGCGAAGGATGTCAAAACATTCATCGAACTGGCCAAAAAGGATCCGGCGGCCTGGAGTTATGGCACGTCAGGTATTGGCGGCGTGGCACACCTGTCGGCCGAACAGCTCAAGTCAGTCACCGGGATGACCATCACCCATGTCCCTTATAAAGGCGGCGCTCCCGCGCTGGTTGAATTGCTGGGAGGCCACATCCCGGTGCTGTTTTCCTCGATGGGGTCAGCCTCGGCCCACCTCGAGGCCGGCCGCGTCAGGGGCCTGGCGGTGACCTCAATCAAGCGGGCCAAGATGTTGCCCAACGTCCCGACGCTGGCCGAATCCGGCTATCCCGGCTTCGATGCCCAGATCTGGTTCGGTTTTGTCGGCCCGGCCGGATTGCCGGACAACGTGATGAAGGTTCTGGTGCCGGCCTTCAACGAAGCCATGAAGGACCCGGATATTGTCAGAATGATCGAGAACGAGGGCTACGATCCCCTCAATCTGACCCCTGCGCAGATGCATGATAAGATCAAGTCGGACTTGGTTCAGTGGGCCAAGGTCATCAAGGAAGCAAAAGTCACCCTTGACTAAACTGCCCTGGCGGGCAGACGTCGGGCGGGCTCGATTGTCGGCCCGCCGATTGTTATTTTCCGATTCATCATGACTGCAGACCAACAACTCGCCTTCAGGACGATCTCGTCGACCAATCCCCGCAGCGATTCAGAGCGCGACGCGATCCACGGTAACCCCGGATTCGGCAAGTACTTCACCGACCATATGGTCGCGATCGACTGGACCAACGATCTGGGTTGGCACAATGCCGAAGTGCGGCCTTATGGCCCCCTGCTGCTCGATCCGGCGGCCTCGGTTCTGCACTATGCGCAGGAAATCTTCGAAGGCCTCAAGGCCTACCGGCACCCTGACGGCTCAATCTGGACTTTCCGTCCGGAGGCAAATGCGCTGCGCATGCAGCGCTCCGCCCACCGCCTGGCGCTGCCTGCGCTGCCGAGCGAGATTTTCATCGAATCGATCCGCCAACTGGTACGTGCTGACGCTGCCTGGGTACCCGGTGCCCCCGAGACCAGCCTGTATCTGCGGCCGTTCATGATCTCGAACGAGAATTTTCTCGGTGTGCGCGCGGCCCATCAGGCGGCCTATTACGTGATTGCAAGCCCGGTCGGTCCGTATTTCGCCAAGGGCGTCGCGCCCGTGTCGATCTGGGTATCCACCGACTACGCCCGTGCCGCTGTCGGCGGTACCGGGGCTGCCAAATGCGGCGGCAACTACGCGGCGTCGCTGTTGCCTCAACAGCAAGCCTACGAACACGATTGCTCGCAGGTTTTGTTCCTCGATCCTCAACACGGCAAGTATCTTGAGGAACTCGGCGGGATGAACATCGTCATGGTGCACCGCGATGGCACCGTGATTACGCCTGAACTGTCAGGCAGTATTCTCGAGGGCGTCACCCGCCTGAGCATCCTGCAACTGGCGCGCGACCGCGGTCACCCGGTCCAGGAGCGCAAAGTCTCGTTCGACGAACTGCGCGATGGCATGGTCAGTGGTGAAATCGCCGAGGTGTTCGCGTGTGGCACGGCGGCGGTCATCGCCCCGATTGCCGCGCTCAAGGGACGCGATTTTGTCGTCGGCGACCCCGCAGCGCCCGCCGGCAAGCTCACCATGTCACTCCGCCAGGAACTCACCGATATCCAGCACGGCCGTCGCCCCGACCGTCATGGCTGGATGATGCGGCTCGTCTGATTCCGCCCGGCGAATACGACGCTTGCAGTATCACGACCGTGTGGGACGG
>JADZBO010000122.1 GCA_020851995.1 Burkholderiaceae bacterium | reverse complement strand
TGGAAATCGAAGTCAAGCCGCACAATCTGCTCGAAGACACGCAAGGGTTGCTCACCGGCAGCCTGTTCGTGGCGCTCGCAGTGCTGCTCCTGCGTCAGGCCGGGCTTGCCACGGGCGGCACGACGGGTGCCGCCTTCCTGATTTACTACGGAACAGGTTGGCCACTCGCCTGGGTTTTGTTCGCGATTAACCTGCCCTTTTACGCGTTTGGCTGGAGTGAGCTCGGACGTGCCTTCACCATCAAGACGTTCTTCGCAGTCGGGGCGCTCTCGGCCTACATCGAATTTCTGCCAGCCTTCATTCACATCGACAAGATCGATTCCTTGTTCGCTGCGGTCATGGGCGGACTGCTGGCAGGCACCGGAATTCTGATGATCATCCGCCATGGGGGAAGCCTCGGCGGGGTGACCATCCTCGCAGTCTATGCGCAAAAACGCCTGGGCCTGCGCGCCGGCGTCGTTCAGATGGTGATTGACGGGGTCATCCTGGCAGTTGCATTTGGCATGCTCGACCCCTTGCGGGTCGCGCTTTCGCTGGTCGGGGCCGCCGCGCTGAATTTCGTCATTGGCATCAATCACCGCGCAGGGCGTTACTTTGGCGCATAACGCAGACGAGGTATCTTCTTTAAGGTGCTCTTGTTTCTTTAAGGTGCTCTTGTTTCTTTAAGGTGCTCTTGCCCCGAAGCCGACATTTGCAGCAACACGCACGCAAATTCGATCGACACAGCAAGCCGTCGCAGGAATCGGCGACACTTCAGCTGAAAGTTTTGTTACGCTCTCGCGGATTGGAAAAACAAACAAAGAGCGCTCAATGACAGACTGGATATATCAATTTCCGGACCCCGTGATCATATTGATCAGCATCGTGACGGGCATTGTCGCGATGTTGGTGGTGCACGCCGTTTGCCATGCCATCATCGGCAAACGGGTACCCAAGGAAGGTTTCAAATTTGCGGAAACCATCCACAACTCGATGATTTCGCTGTTCACGCTGGTGCTTGCCTTTTCGCTGGTTCAGGCCATCGGCAACTATCGTCAGGCCAACACCGAGGTCGCCACCGAGGCTGCCCACATCAACAACCTGGACCGCCTGCTGACTCGCTTCAACAGCCCCAAGGCGGCCGAAGTGCGCCAACACCTGATGGCCTACACGAAATCCATCATCGAAGATGACTGGCCCGCACTGGTCACCGGCGGCGCCAGCAAGACCACCTCAGATCTCTTCAGGCCGATCTCGCAGGGCATCATTGCAATCCAGCCTGACAACGACCGACAGGTGTCGCTTTACACCTCTGCCGTGAACCTGGCGCAGGAGTTGGAGCGCATCCGTGAGGTGCGCCTCGAAAGCGGCACACTGCAAATCCCCTCCAATTACTGGATGGTGATCTTTTCCGCAATACTGGCCAAGATGCTGTTGTCGGCGCTGCTGGACCGCAGCGCCGCGGGTACCTATGTCCTGAGCGTGCAGATGGGAGTGCTGGGGGCACTACTGGGCCTGGTATTGATCTTCGATGAACCCTACAAGGGGCGAACCTCGGTGAAACCAGACAACTTCATCAGCGTGCTTGAGAAAATGCGCGATCGAAAAAACTGACTTTATCCAGGGTGGGCTTCGGCCAACCCACTCAGGGGGAGTCCGGCGTCAAACCGGATTGCCTCCTCCAACGGGTCTGCCACGCCATGGAAACCAGGACGCACTGATCAATGAATCGCGCGAGCGTCGCTGCCCTTGGATTCGCGTTGCTCGCACCCCCGATTGGCCTCACCGCACCAGTACTCGAGATCTACGGAACGATCGACACTGGCGTTGCCTATGTCAGGAACTCCTCCAACGACAGCGAAAGTTACAGTGGCGGCACTAAGTTCGGCCTTGCTTATGGCATGGAAAGCGGAAACCGCTTCGGGTTTCGGGGACGCGAAGACCTGGGCGGCGGTTACGAGGCGCATTTTGTGCTCGAAAGCGGGTACGACCCTGGCAACGGCAGACTCGGCCAGGGTGGCCGGTTGTTCGGAAGGCAGACATGGCTTGGGGTGCAGAACGCTTCGCTCGGGTATCTTCGCCTCGGACGCCAATATAACTTTGGCTACGACTATCTATCAAAGCTCACGCCATTTGGTCCGGGCGACTTCACCCGGGCGGGGTTGGGTGCGGCCGTGGGCAATGCCAAGGCTGAACGATTGTCGAACACGATCAAAATCGAAACCGCGGAAATAGAAGGTTTCAAACTCGGCGTCGGCTATTCATTTGCTACCCAGCTGCCGGCCTACTACGCGGACGGCATCGATGTGCTGGTCGACCAAAGCGACAGGGCATCAAGCGGTTACAACTTCGAGACGACTAACAATGTTCGCAGCGTGACGTCCGGCATGGCTTACCGCAATGGTCCGCTCTACCTGACCGCGACGCTCGATCTCTATCTGCCAAACGCCAGCGTGGCCAGCGGAGAATATTCGAATATCTCCGCGTGGGTGATCGGTGGGTCGTACCAATTCTCTGGGGTACGTACGTCAGCGGCTTACAGCCAGACGCGCAATGGCTGGATGAACGCGCTGCAAACTCAATCGGTGGCGGCTAACGGCGATCCCATTCTATTCAGCCCCACCTCCTTCAATCGGCTTTCGGGAATCCTGGTCTTCGACGAAAGCATCGGCGTGAACTCCTACATGCTCGGTGCCTTTTTCGATGTCAGTCGATCGGACATTCTGTTTGCCACGGTTCAGTGGGTTTCACCCACAGAGACCATGCGCGACGCGCTTGGTTCGCTGGTTTCGTCACAGCAGAGCTACAGCGTCGGCTACACCCATGAGTTGACCAAACGCACGGGGCTCTATGCATTCGTGTCATACGCAACGAACTACTCAATGGTGCCCGGGTTAAACACGACGATGGTCGGTGCAGGGATGCGTCACAGGTTCTGACGAATCGATCAGCGTCGCTCGAACTTCGGCTTGCGCTTTTCATTGAACGCCAGCACGGCTTCCTTGTGATCGTACGTGCTTTGCGCCAGCGCCTGAGACGAAGCCGCCATGTCCAGGGCGGTCGGCAGGTTCGTGTGTTCTGAATCGCGGATCAGCTTCTTCGACAGTCGCAGCGCGTGAATCGGTTGTGCGGCGATCTTTCGCGCAAGCGTCATCGCCTCGTCCATGAGCGCGGCGTCGTCGACGACGCGCGAAACAAGACCAATGCGCTCTGCCTCGGCGGCATCGACGAAATCGCCCGTGAAAGTCATTTCGTAGGCCTTTGAAAGGCCGACTGCGCGCGGCAGGAACCAGGCACCGCCATCGCCGGAGACCAGGCCCACGCGCAAAAAGCTTTCGCCGAATTTGGCGCTGCGCGCGGCGATGCGAATATCGCACATCGTTGCCAGGTCGCAGCCTGCACCCACCGCGGCGCCATTGACGGCCGCAATCGAAGGCGCCTCAAGACCATACATGGCCAACGGAATGCGCTGAATACCCTCGGTGTAATAGCGCCGGATTTCAGGCGGCGTGCGCTCGGTATTGGTGTTGCGTTCCTTCATGCGCTTGACGTTGCCGCCGGAGGAAAACCCCTCACCTGCCCCGGTCACGATCACGCATCCTACGGTGAGGTCGGCATTGATGCGGGCGATGTGACTCAGCATCGATTCGATGATCGCGGGCGAAATCGCATTGCGCGTATCCGGTTCGTTGAGGGTCAGCGTCACCACGCCCCCGTCCTGTTCGTACTTCACTGGCTCTGTCATGATGTGGTCCGATGCCGCAGCTGTGTGGCGCGTGTAATCCCAAAGGTCAGGAGGTTGATTGAAATGGTGTGCCAGGCCTCGCCGGACGGGTCGTTGCCAGTGCAGTGTTCAATGCCATCAGGCACTTAAAACCGTGCCTTTTGGGCCATGGCGGCGTTGAACACTTCACTAAATGACGCCATCACGCTTCAGATTTTCGAGGTCCTGTTCGTTGTAGCCAAACCAGTCGCCATAGACCTGAGCGTTATGTTGCCCGAGCCCGGGACTCGAAATCGTCTTGGGGCGAGCGGTGCCGTGAATCCAGAGCGGCGAGGTGGGCAGTACGACGTGGCCAAGCTCGGCATCGTCAAACCACTCCAGAGCGCCTCGCGCATGCATGTGCGGATCGTTCATGACTTCGACGAGATCGCGCACGGGCGCAGCAGGAAACCCATGCTTCTTGCTCAGTGCGAAGAGTTTCTTGCGGGGGAGCGTGCGCGTCCACGATTCAATGAACTCGTCTGTCTGCGCCAGGTTCTGCACACGCGCCTTGTTGGTTGAAAACCGCGGATCATCCTTCGCATCGAGACGACCCATCGCGGCGAGCAGAGCCTGCCAATGCGGTTCAGTCACGCAAACGAAGGCGATATGCCCGTCACTCGCTTCGTAGACGCTGTAGGGCGCCAACGCCAGGCCACCATGCCGGTTACCCACTCGGGGAGGCGGTTTGCCTTCCGATTTGTAGGTGAACCCCATGTTCGAGGCCAGCGTGGGATACGCGGTCTCCAGCATCGAGACCTCGACCAGGCGACCCACGCCGGTGCGAGTCCGGTCAAACAGAGCGGTGACGATTCCGGCGTAGAGGTGTGTTCCACTCAGAAAATCCACGATCGATGCCCCGGCCCGCATGGGCGGGCCGTCGGGCATGCCGGTCACGCTCATGATGCCCGAGGCCGCCTGAATCGTGACATCCATCGCGAGGTTGTCGCGATCCGGACCAGAGATCCCGTAGCCGGTGCCAGTGCCGTAGATCAGCCGCGGATTGATTTCGTGCAGAACGTCCCAACCCAGACCGAGGCGATCCATGACTCCGGGGGCGAAGTTCTCGACGAGGATATCCGCACGGCGGATCATCTCTTTGAAGAGATCCTTGCCACGCTGCGACTTGAGGTTGAGGGTGATGCCGCGCTTGTTGGTGTTCAGCATGGCCATCGGCAGCGAAGCGCCGCCGCTGACTTTTGCGCGAATGCGCGAGGGCTCACCGTCGACCGGCTCGATTTTGATGACATCTGCACCCGCTTTGGCCATCATGAAAGTTGCATAGGGCCCCTGATAGATCTGGGTCAGGTCAATGACCACAATGCCGGCCAAGGGGCCGGGATCGACACCTGCGGTCGCGCTCGTCGTCGCTGCCTCTGCCTTGGCCGTGTGGGTCGTGTCCGATTGCGCCATATGGGTTTCGTTCATTTTTTGATAAGCATGATTCATGCGCGGTGTCGTGAACCGGGCAAGGATGACTTTCCTGCCCGCCCAACCACCTGTCCATCTGTCCGCCGGTCTGCCTGTCTGCCTGTCTGCTGGTCTGCTGGTCTGCCGAACTCTGACCTTATTTGGCGTCCTTCAGGACCTTGCGCGCGATTGCCATCAAGTGCACCTCAGTCGGACCTTCATACACCCGCATGACGCGAACGCGTTGCGCCATCAGGTGCAACGGCAATTCCTTGGTCACACCCATCGCGCCGAACGTCTGCATGGCGTGATCAATGATTTCCGAGGCCATCTCGGTCGCGTAGACCTTGATCATCGATGCTTCGTTGCGAACGTCCTTGCCCTGGTCCTGCTTGCGGGCCGCATCCATCACCATCATGCGGCAGGCATGCATCTTGATTGCGGCATCGGCGATCCACCACTGAATTGCCTGGCGATCGGCAAGCTTCTGACCAAAGGTGACGCGCTGTTTGGCATGCTCCACCATCATCTGCAAGGCACGACTGGACATGCCAAGGCACCATGCACCGATCTGCAGACGTCGCACGATCAGCCGGAGTTGCATCGGCGCAAAGCCGCCACCAATCGCGCCGAGAACCTGTTTGCCGGGAATGCGACAATCTTCGAACACGAGTTCGTAGGTCCGGTGTCCGGCCAGCATCGGGATATCGCGCAGAATCTCGAAGCCCTTCGTCCCTTTGTCCACGATGAACGCGGTGATGCCCTCGTGACGTTTGCCGTCGCCGGTACGCGCCATGACAATGACAAAGTCGGCCGCCGGAACCCGGCTCACCCAGATCTTGCGGCCGTTGATCACCCAGTCATCACCGTCGCGCTCGGCGCGCGTGATCATGCCTGACGGGTCACCGCCGGCGCCGGGCTCTGAGATCGCGATCGCGCCCTTCATGTCGCCGCGCGCGTAGGGCTCCAGATACTTCTTGCGCTGCTCATCGGTGGCGACCGCCAGCAGCATGTGCATGTTGGGTGAATCGGGCGGAAAGACGAAGGGAACGACCGTGCGGCCCAACTCTTCGTTGATGCCCATCCAGGTTTCGGCATTCAGATTGGCGCCGCCAAGTTCCTCAGGGGCATCCAGCGCCCAGAGTCCGAGCTCGCGGCATTTCTCCAGCAGCGGGGACTCCTCCTCCGGTGTGAGCCTGAGGGGTTCGCCCCGGGCCTCGCGCGCGAGGATTGCCGGCTCAAGCGGCATCAGCTCCTGATCCACGAATTTCGCGACCAAGTCCCTGATCATCCGGGATTCATCCATGGCGTCGTCCGCCTGGTCCTGTGCTGCCATCGCTTTCTCCTGATAGGTCATGCCGTATCCGGCACGCTGCTTGTCGTGTCTGCAAACAATGCTCATCATACCGTGCGGCGTGGCCGGGTCGCGGGCTGGCCATCGTTCAGCAAACTCTTGTACTGCAGGATGCGGCACTTTATGATGGGCTCCAACGAAAACAATGAATCGAGACTTTGCGGGACCCGAATCTTCAGGATCCGACGGGGCCCCAACCGGAGAATGCAGCATGACATCACCACAGTCCGACGGACACTTCGATGTGCTCTGGCCACGCAGCCCGCTGCAGGTCAAGGGCAAGACTCTGGCGCCTCGCCTGGACTCCCTTGAGGGCAAGACAGTCGCACAGCTATGGGACTTCCTGTTCCGTGGCGACAAAGTCTTCGAGGCACTCGAGGAAGGCCTGAAAGCACGCTTTCCGGGTGTGAAGTTCCTGAACTGGAAGGAATTCGGCAACACCCACGGCGCCGACGAACGCAAGATCCTCGCAGAGCTGCCGCAACGGCTCAAGTCGCTGGGGGTCGACGCTGTCATCTCGGGCATGGGCTGCTGAGGGAGCTGCACGCCCGCCGTGTTGCGGGCGAGTGCAGTGTGCGAAGCGGCCGGTATCCCGACGTCTTCGCTGGTTTGCGAGGGGTTCATGCGCCAGGCGGCGGCGACGTCGGTCGGCCTAGGCTTGCCGAGTATGCCGGTGGCGCTGGTTCCCGGGCACCCTGGTGTTCAGGATGACGCGCTGCTGCGCAATAACATTCTGACGGTCACCACCGACTGTGTGATCGAGAACCTGACACGCGGGGGCGGCACGGGCGGCGCGCATGCCGAACCAGGACCGCGCGACATCGTCTTCAGCGGTGGATTCGACGCGGTCAACCAGTACTTCATCGAGAAGGAATGGAGCGACGGCCTGCCGATCGTGCCGCCGACCAGGGAAAAGGTCGAGCAGTTCCTGCGCTACACCGACCGCAGTCCGGACGAGGTGCTGGGAATCGCTTTGCCGGACAACCGCGCTGCGACTATCTGGAGCGTTGCGGTCAACGGCGTCATGGCCGGTTGCCGTCCGGAATACATGCCGATCCTCGTGGCGCTGATCGAGGCGATGGTCGACCCGGAGTACGGCGTCGAACACAGCGGCAACACGCCCGGTGGCGAGACGCTGATCATTCTGAACGGCCCGATCATCAAGCAACTGGGCTTTAACTATACCGACAGCGTGTTGCGCGACGGATTCCAGCCGAACACAACGGTTGGGCGGTTTTGGCGCCTTTACCTGCGCAACGTGGCCGGGTTCCTGTTGCACAAAACCGACAAGGCCACATTTGGCAATACATGGCGCGTCGTGGCGGCCGAGAACGAAGACGTGCTGGCCGCGATCGGATGGGATCCAACCAGCGCGGAATTCGGCTTCGAGCGGGGCGAAAACACAGTCACGATCGCTCGCTACACCGGCGGCAACCTGATCGCCTCAGTCTCGGGCAGCACGCCTGAGATGATCATGCCGATCATTGCCGATGCAGTCCTGCGTCAACACTCCTGGCACATCACCTTCACCATGGGCGCGGGCTACGGTGCGTTGCGGCCGCTGGTTCTGCTCAGTCCGATCCTCGCCGAGACGATCGCCCGGGCTGGCTGGACCAAGCAAGACGTCAAGCAATACCTGTTCGAGCACGCGCGCATGCGGGCGCGTGATTTCGAGCACCTGCTGCGCGTCTGGGTCGAGAAACCGATCTGGAACCTGGCGCAAGAGGTTCAGGCGGGCCGTATGCCCGCTCTGTTCCACGAATCAGATGATCCGGACCGCATGGTACCCATCGTCACGACGCCCGACCTGTTCATGATCGCCGTCACCGGTGACCCGGGGCGCACCAATGCCTACGCCTTCGCGCACAACGGGCGCCTGGGCTGGCCGACCGGAAAGAGGATCGCTCTGCCGGCTAACTGGGAGTTCAGCACATGAAGCGACCCGGGACGATCATGCGCACGGTTCTTGCCCTGGGCTTGATGCTGCTCGGGACCACCTTGGCGGCGGCAGAGAAGTATCCCGACCGCCCGGTCAAGATCATCGTGGCCTTTCAGGCAGGACAGGCAACCGATCAGGCCGCCAGGATCTTTGCGCAGAAGCTGACAGAGATGTATGGGCAAAGCTTCTACGTTGAGAATCGTCCGGGGGCAGCGAGCATCATCGGCACAGAAATCGCAGCCAGGGCCGCGCCTGACGGCTATACCCTCTTCATGGGATCATCGGGCAGTCTCGCAGTGAACCCGGGGCTCTACCGCAAACTGCCGTATGACCCGATCAAGGATTTCGTGCCGATTTCGCGGATGCTGATCGTACCGTTCTTCCTGGTGGTCACCCCGGATTTTCCGGCCAACAACCTCAGCCAGCTCATCGCCCACCTGAAGACCCGCCCAGGTGAGGTTGATTTTGCGAGTGCCGGCAACGGCGCCAGCAATCACCTCTCGATGGAGCTTTTCATGAGTTCGACCGGTGTGCGGATGGCCCATATCCCCTACAAAAGTTCACCTGCCGCAGTCACCGACCTGCTCGGCGGCCGCATTCCCATCATGTTCGATACGGGCCCCGTGCTGTTGCCCTACGTCAAGGCCGGGAAATTGCGCGCCATCGCAGTCGGCAGCACCAGCCGGCAGAGTGCCGCCCCTGACTTACCGACGGTGGCAGAATCCGGGTTTCCCGGCTTTGAGGCCGTTGGCTGGGCAGGGTTGGTCGCCCCTGCAGGCACGCCGAAGGCAATCGTCGATCAGCTGAGCGCCGCAGTGCGCAAAATCGCCAGTGAACCCGGATTCCGGGACAAACTGATCGGCGCTGAACTACAGGCGACGACGCCGGAGGAGTTCGCGGATTACATCCGCTCTGAAGGCCGCAAGTGGGCGCAGGTCGTGAAGCAATCGGGCGCGCAAATGCTCGACTAGTGAAGCGTTCGACGCTGGCGCCTGGAGAAATTAGCGCCTGGAAGAAATTCGTTCCTGGAACAGGGGAGACACGGGTTCGACCGTGGCCCCCTGGACTTCAACCCTCGCGCCGGGTCAGCAACTCGACGATGCGGGGGGCAACGTCGGCGGCCTTCTGGCGCAGCATGGCATCGTCGTTATTGGCCACCGGATGCGGGATCATGACGAAAGGATAGTCCGGCAGGCCATTCAGGCTTGAGACGATCTTTGCGCTTTTCTCGAACCGGTCGGTCATGATTCCGACGGCGGGAATGCCAAGGCGTTCGGCTGCAACGGCATCGTGCAAACTGCACGACGAGCAGCTCCCTCAGTCGCCTATGGCAGAGAGAATGACATCGGCCCCGCTGATCGACGCAAGCATTTCCGGGGACACCGGACGGGTCGCATCGGCTTTGCGCACGCGCAGAAACTCCCGCACGCCATAGTCCTTTCGGAGAATTTCGGCGAGAAAATCAAACAGGCGCTCGGTGCCGATCTTGGCGTTGTCGATCATGCCAACCACGGCACCTTCAAGTGACTGCACGGCAGGCGCCATGCGCAGCGCCTCGCCGGACGCATCCACGCGGGGATCAAGTATCTTCATTGTCATTTGCACTTCTCCTGGTGAACTGAATTTTCGACGAACTGACCGTTTGCTAAAGTTCAATGGCCATGGTGACGGCGAGCGACTTCTTGCCGTACCAGGGAGGAACGATGACGCCGAACCCGCCCGCGGGGCCACCGGCCGCGACGACAAGAAGATCATCGGGTGTCCGTAACGCACGATAGATCTTGTCTTCGTCCTTGCGTCCGGCCACGGCGGCCTTGCCGACATCGCGCCACTCACGCCGTGCGACCCGCGCTTTCTCATAGATGTATTCGCGGATCATTTTCTTGTCCCAGCCGGCGGCGATGAAGATCTGCCGATGCTGCTTTGCAACCACCATCGCATACGGGCCTTCCCAGATCGAATAGGTGAGCATGTTCGAACGCATCGCCGCCGCGTAAGTATCCAGGATCTCCTGCGGATTGAGCGTCCACTCATTCATGATCTGGTGCGGTGACTCGACGGCCATGACCGTCACGGCCGAAGTTCCGGGTGCGATCCCGCGCTCGACCGAAAGCGGTAGCCAGGTGTTGTCTTCCTCGTCCTCCGCGATGCAAAAGGTGAACTTGCCCGGGTGACCCAGGGTCGAACGGTCGAGTTGCCCGGGGATCCCACCCAGCACGTTAAGCAGGAATAGCCGTACCGTGCGGCCCACGGTCGCATTGGCGCGGCTCGCGTTGGCCAGCGCGTTGTGAGTGCAATTGAAACCCAGGATTTCACGCACCGGGCCATTGACGATGATCAGAGGGGCGCTACCGCCGGTGCTGGCGGTACATCCGTGCATGCCGAATTCGGGCTGACACATCGCCTTGATCACCGCAATGACGACCGGCATGTATTCCGGCAGACACCCCGCCATGACGGCGGCGATCGCGACCTTTTCGGCGCTGATGTTGCGACGGCGAACTGGCTCGACACCGATCAGGTCATCCGCCTTGCATCGGCCTGCACGCAGAAAGGCGCGCACGGCCTCCTCGGTGGGCGGCACGACCGGGAGCCCGTCAGTCCAGCCGTTGCGCTGATAAAGTTCGTTGGCCGCAACGGCATCGGCAACCTCATAGGTGGCGCTCGACAGGGCGAGAACGTGATCGGTCATGCGTGTCTCCGATGGTGCCGTCTTGAAGCGGCAGCAGATGCTATTTCGAACTTCAGTGACTTGGCTTCGCGTTACTTTGATCTCAGCTTTGCTTCAGCCTGGCATCAGATTACCTTCTTTTCCCGGAGTCTGGCGATGGTTTGCGCATCCCGGCCGAGTCGCGCGAGGATTTCGTCGGTATCGCCCCCCTTCTCCGGCATGCGGCAGGAAGGCTGACCGGGCTCGTCGCGAAAATGAATCGGTGTGCCGAGATTTTCGACACCATCTTCACCGCGCACAATCATGCCGCGCTCCCGGAGCACCGGGAGATCCCAGGCTTCCTTCATGTTCAGAACCGGTGCATAGCAAATGCCCAGAGTGCCGAGATATTCATCCCACGCATCGCGGGTTCGGGTGGCGAACGTGGCGGCGAGGAATTCTCTGGCGGGCTGCTGCGCCGGTCCCCACGGTTTGCGGCAGACCTCGATGAGATCAGGCCGACCCAGCGCATTGAGGAGTATTTCGACGAAATTCATTTCGGCGCCGGACAAGACGATGTGCTTGTTATCCTGCGTGCGATAAACGTTATAGAACGCGGCGCCCCCGTGCAACCGCTCGACCGACAGATCCGGAGCCTGGCCCTTGTCGATCACGGTGCTCAGAATATGCGGTGTCCACGACATGATCGCATCAGTCATCGCCATGTCGACGAAGTCCCCCTTTCCAGTCTTTTCCCTGCGCAGCAGTGCCATCAGGATTCCGCTCAACGCTGCTGAACCGAGTGCCACATCGGCCACCGGAAGCGAAGGAAGGCAAGGTTCGCGCCCATCGACTTGTCCGAGACTGAGGATACCGGTCATCGCCTGCGCACCGGCGTCGTGCGAGGGGTTTTGCGCCAGCGGCCCCTTCTGGCCAAAGGCTGACAGCGCGCAATAAACGATACCTGGCGCATGAGCGCGGATCTGTTCGTAGCCGATGCCGATCCGATCCGCGACCCCGGGCCTGAAAGACTCGATGATGACGTCCGCTTCACGGGCCAGGTCAAGAAATATCGCAAGGCCCTCCGGATCCTTCAGGTTGAGAACGACCGACTTCTTGCCCCGCTGGGTATTGCGGAAGTATGCGGTAAACCCCTTGATCTGCGCGCCGAGCCGACGGGTCGGCTCACCCTCTTGCATTTCGATCTTGATGACTTCCGCGCCATGGTCGGCCATTGTCAGTCCGATCCACGGGCCCGGCAAAAAACGGGACAAATCAATAACGCGGATACCTTCGAGTTTCAAGTGAGTTCCTTTCCTGAAATCAGAATGCCAAATCGGCAAGATCGAGCGCCAGGGCTCCGCTGATCAACTTGCCAACAAGTAGCAGGCGATCCGGCATGCCTGTTCCATGAGGCGCGCCTCCGGAGACAGGTATTCGTAATGTGGTACAGTATTCACAATCGCGAATCCTAAGGGAATGTCGCTCCATGGTCAAGAAACTCACGCCAACTTCTGGCGCGCACAGAGCCGCAGGTCGAATACTCGACGTGCTCGAACATCTGGCCAAAGGCGGTCAGACGCTGACCCTTGCAGACCTCAGTCATAGTCTGGACGTGCCCAAAAGCAGCATGCTGCCACTTTTGCGCACGCTGGCGGCACGCCACTGGATTGAGCAGCCCACGCCGATCAGCTACCGGCTTTCAGATCGCCACCCTATCGCTGGCCGTTGGCACGTCGAACCGCTCGAGCTTCCCAAAGTGGCGCGCCCCTTCCTTGAGCGTCTGACGCACGACACGGGAGAATCAAGCTTTGTCGGGGTGATGCCGCACGGTGCCGACAGCGTCGTCTACATCGAAAAGGTCGAAAGTCCCCGCGTCATTCGCTATGGCGCGGAGCTTGGCGAGCAGCGACCACTGCACTGCACCGCAGTCGGCCTGGCCATCTTCGCATTCCTGCCCCCCGCCCGTCGGGATGAATTGCTGCGGGGCATGCGCCCGCGCAAGTTCACGGGCCGCACAAGCACCAGCCTGACGGCCATCAAGCGCAGGTTATCTCAAGTGCGCCAGGACGGTGTGATCACCACGCTCGAGGAATATGTCCAGGGCGCCGGCGCAATCGCCGCGCCCATTTTCGACCGCAACAACGCGGTCGTCGGCGCTGTCTCGCTCGCGGGTCCCGCAGATCGTCTGCGATCGAGCGTCCAGCCCCTGACCGACGCCGTCAAATCCGCGTCACTCGCCATTTCGGTCGCGCTCGGGTGGCGCCCGGCACTGGTTGCCCGTTAAGGGCTTCACTCCACTACGTCGCATATCCATGAAAACTCTGCTCGATGGCGTCGTGGTCCTCGACCTCACGCGATTTTTTTCCGGCCCCCAGTGCACACTGCTGCTTGCAGGCATGGGCGCTGAAGTCATCAAGATCGACGACCCGCGCTCGGGCGACCCGACCGCTTTTGCGCCGCCCTTTGCCGGTGCCTCGGGCACATCCTTTGTGAAGCAAACCGAGCACGACATGGGGCTTGCCTACCTGAAGCGCCAGCGCGGCAAGAAATCAATCACACTCGACCTGAAATCCAAGGCCGGCATTGAGGTCTTCCTGGAGCTCGTCGAAACTGCCGATGTCGTCGTCGACAACTTCAGTTCTGGCGTCATGGCAAGACTTGGAATCGATTACGCCTCGCTGGCAAAAGTTAACCCGTCGATTGTGTGCTGCTCACTGACCGGTTACGGGCAGACAGGGCCGGACCGGGACGCCAAGGCCTACGATCTGATGGTGCAGGCCGCCGTCGGGCTCGTCGGCCTTTCCGGCACGCCCGAGGGCCCGCCGGCGAAAGCGGCCACGGCGATGTCGGATGCAATCTCGGGCGTTTTTGCAGCCACTGGCATCGTATCGGCACTCTTTCACCGCCAAAAGACAGGTCACGGCCAGGCGATCGACGTCTCAATGGCCGATTGCCTCTTCTCACTGATTTTTGACGAACCCATCGACTGCTACCGCCAACTCGGACTTCAACCGCGTCAGGGAAACCGGATCATGCGGTTCTCGCCATTCAATGTGTATCGAACCCGCGACGGCTGGGTGGCAATCGGCACCGCGACAGCCGCTGAATGGCTTGCGCTGCTTCGCGCGATGGGTCAAAGCGAATTACCGACGTCGCGCCCGGAATTGCTGGAGACGAGCTGGAGGATTTCCAACAACGGCGAGGTCGATGCGCTCATCGACGCCTGGCTGCATGACCTGACGTCTGCCGAAGTCCTCAATCAGCTCGGCCAGACAGGCGTTCCCTGCAGTCTGGTGCGCTCGATCGACGACGTACTCGCCTGGGATCAGTTGCGCGCCCGCGAAATGATTGTTCCGCTCACGAACCCCCTTTCTGGCGCAACGGTACAGGCGGGCGCCCCCGGATTTCCGATCAAGTTCAGTCACACGCCCGCCTCCTACGCTGTGCCGGCCCCGATACCAGGTTCGCACACCGATGCCATCCTGGCGCAGCGCGCCGGACTGACTGAGACACGGATTCAACAATTGCGCGCTGATGGCGTGATCTAGCAAAGTCATCGTCTGGATTCTTTTTTCTGGTATCCGGCCTCTGGCGTCTGCAACCTGGCGGCGATGAGCAACCGGCTTTCTTTCACTCGGCGCTATTGCGCTATGGTCGGGCTGTCCACTACGATAAAGCGGCAAAGAGCAAGACAGAAGCACCAGAAAAAATAGACAACAAAGTCAAAAGGGGGACGACACGATGGACTATGGACTTGCGGGAAAGACCGCCCTGGTGGTCGGCGGTGCGACCGGTATCGGGTTCGCGGCAGCGCGCCTGATGGGCCGCGAAGGAATGCAGGTCGCGGTGGCAGACATTCACGCAGATTCGGCCCGGCGCGGTGCTGAAAGGCTGGCCGAGGCTGGAATCAAAGCGGTGGGCATTCGGGCCGACGTCACTGATCTGGACGACGTCAAGTCCATGATCGCGCAGGTTGAAGGCGCGCTTGGCCCTGTGGATGTGCTGCTCAATAGCGCAGCGGTTCTCGACGACAAGTTGTTCCTCGAGTCCAGTCCTCAGGACTGGGACCGGATGCTCAAGGTGTGCCTGTATGGCCCCATGAATGTGTTGCACGCGGTGCTGCCCGGCATGGTGCAGCGTGGCTTTGGCCGAATTATCTGCATGGCTTCGGACTCGGCGCGGGTCGGGCAGGCCAGGCTGTCCTATTACGCGGCGGCAAAGGCAGGCGTGATCGCTCTGGTGAAATCGGTCGCCCAGGAAGTCGGACCCAATGGCGTGACGCTGAACATCGTCTCCCCGGGCGCGACCAACACCGAAATGCGGCAGGCCCGCGAAGAGGGGATGAAGGCTTCAATGGGCGATGAAAAATACGCCCGCCGCGTTCAGTCGGTACTGAAGATGTACCCGACCCGCCGTATCGGTGAACCCGACGATATCGCGAGCGCTGTCCTTTACCTGGCCAGCGCGCAAGCCTCGTGGGTCACCGGACAGATCCTGAGCGTGAACGGCGGCTTTGTGATGCCATAAGGGATTGACATGGACTTCAAACTCAGTTCCGACCAGGAAACCATTCAGGAATCAGCGCGCCGCATGGTGGCGCGCGAGATCGAACCTGTCACGCGCGCACACGCATCCGACAAACCACTGCCTAAACAGGCACTGCTGCAGATTTACAAGGCATTCGCCTCGATGGGCATCACGGCCCCCCGCATCCCGGAATCCGACGGGGGCGGTGGCCTGAGCATGCTGAACTATGGGTTGGTCTTCGAACAGTTGCCGCCGGCCCTCGCGATATCGTTGCTGGCACACGAGTGCACCGCCGCGCGAATTTATGCCGAGAGTTCGCCGCAACAACGCGAACGACTTCTGCCCGATCTGTTTGCAGGAACGAAAATCTGCTGCACGGGAACCACCGAACCCGATGTTGGCTCCGATCCTCGCAGCGTGACCACGCGGGTCGAGCGCGAAGGGGATGCGTTGGTGATCACGGGTCGCAAGATGTGGATCACCAATGTGTCTGTTTGCGACATCATCAACGTCTCCTGCGCTGAAGGCCGCGACGACCGCGGACTGGCCCGCATGCGCAGGGTGATTGTCGAGCGCGACAAGAGCCCTTTCGAAACCCGCGAAATCCCGACGCTGGGCCTCCGACAAGGTCATCTCGGCGAGGCCGTATTCGAGGCAACCCGCGTGCCGGCGGACAACGCTCTGGGCGCCTCCGGCGATGTCGCGCGGGTGCTCACACTGACCTGGAACGGCAACCGACCGCTGGTCGGGCTGGCCGCCGTGCATCTGGCGCAGAAGGCGTTCGAGGCGGCGCGCGACTATGCCAAAGTCCGAGTCCAGTTTGGCAAGGCAATCGGCAAACACCAACTCGTGCAGAAGAACCTTGCCGACATCGAAACCTCGATCGTATCGGCCCGACTGCTCTGCTATTACGCACTGGACTGCATTGATCGCGGCATGCGCGCCAATGGCATTTCGGCAATGGCAAAACGCTATGCGACCACCGCGTGCGAACAGGCGGTCTCGCTCGCAATGCATGTACATGGCGCCATCGGCATCAGCGCCGAGCTTGGTTTGGAGCAGTTGTATCGCGATATCCGGATGTTGCCCATCCCGGACGGCACCAACGACATTCTCACGCTGATCCAGGGACGCGAAATCACCGACCTCGAAGCGTTTCGCAACTGAAGGTCATGAACCAAAAGCCTCTGGAAGGAATCGTGGTCGTCGAGCGCGGCGGTCGCTTGTCGGCAGCGGTGGCGGCGACACTGCTTGCCAATTGCGGCGCGACGGTCATCCGCTTTGAGGATGACGCCGGACGGCCTTTGTCAGATCCGGCTGCCTGGCATGCGCACCCGGTGGCACGCGAGGGCAAGCAGATTGTCACCGCCGACACCGACCCGCTTGCACGCGCCGCGCAGTGGGAAGCGCTCGTGCGGTCGGCGAACGTGGTGATTCAGTCGGTTGACGTCGACGCAACACATACCGTTGACACACCGCTCACCTGCATCTTCACCGGACTCGGGCGCGATGAACCGCCCACACCCTACGGAGCCAGGGCTGCCGACGAGTGGTGTCTGCAGGCATTGTGCGGCGTCATGGCGGTTTCCGGACATCCGGGGAAGGCGCCGCAGATGACTTCGACACCCATGCTCGAACTCTGGACGGGCATCAACGGCGCCACCTCGATTGCCGCGATGCTGCGCACCGGCCAGTCGAACCGGGGCGTGGTGCTGGATCTCGCGATTTTTGACACCGCAATGTCGTTACTGGGAACCTTTCACAACAGCGCCATCCTCTCGCCCGCGCGCATTTTTCGCGAAGGCTGCAGGCACCCGCTGATTGCCCCGTGGAACAGCTATCCCACAGCCGACGGGCGGATTGTCGTCTGCACCACGACCAACGAGCACTGGAAGCGCATCGCCAACCTGATGGGATT
>JADZBO010000121.1 GCA_020851995.1 Burkholderiaceae bacterium | reverse complement strand
GAATGAACGCCAGAATCGTCATGATGATGAACGGCGTCCAGGCCTGCGTGAGCATGAACCAGACGCCGCAACCGACCATGGCCAGCGCGATGGTCAGATTGACCAGATGCTGGCCGGCAAACACCACCGGTGCGCCCTGAAATAGCCGGAACTTGTATTTGCCGGACAATTTTCCGAAGGCGATGACCGATCCCGAGAAGGTGATCGCGCCGACGAAGGTGCCAATAAAGAGCTCCAGCCTGTTACCCACGGGCAACGGTTGCCCCGGGGCGGCGAGACCGAATGCCTGGGGCTCACCGACAATTGCGACCGCAATCGCAACAGCCGCCAGACCAATCATGCTGTGCATGAAGGCGACCAGCTCCGGCATCTTGGTCATTTCCACGCGCTTGGCCATGATCGTGCCAACGCTGCCACCGATCACAAGACCCACCAGCACATAGCCCAGCCCGATCGCTGCCGGACCCTTCGACAAGCTGGTGATCAGGGCCGCAGTCGTCAGCACGGCAATGGTCATGCCGGCCATGCCAAACGCGTTGCCGATGCGCGAGGTGGTGGGATGTGAAAGCCCTTTGAGTGCCTGGATAAAGCAGACCGAGGCGATCAGATAGAGCAGGGTGACGAGATTCAGACTGATGATCATTTTGCGCCCCCAGCCTTCTTGTCTTTCTTCTTGAACATCTCCAGCATGCGCCGGGTGACCAGGAAGCCGCCGAAAACGTTGACCGAGGCAAGGGCGACCGCAAAGACCCCCATGCCACGGGACAGACCGCTTTCGGTCAGCCCGGCCGCCAGCATCGCACCCACGATCACGATCGCCGAGATGGCGTTGGTGACCGCCATCAGCGGAGTGTGCAGTGCGGGAGTGACGTTCCAGACCACGTGGTAACCCACGTAGATCGCCAGGACGAAAATGATCAGGTTGATCAGTGTCGGGTTGATGGCTTCCATTATTTTTTCCTTACGACCTGACCGCCTTCGCACATCAGGCAGGCCAGCACAATTTCATCGTCACGGGCGATTGCCAGGTTGCCCTCCTTGTCGATGATCAGTTTCAGAAAATCCAGCAGGTTGCGCGCGTAGAGCGCAGAGGCGTCGGTTGCCACCATGCCGGGCAGATTCGTCAGACCAACCAGCGTGACGCCGTTTTCCTGCACGACCAGACCTTTCTGCGAGAGCGGGCAGTTGCCGCCGCGCTCGACGGCCAGGTCGACAATCACCGATCCGGATTTCATGCCGCGCACCGTCTCCTCGGAGATCAGCGTCGGGGCGGGACGCCCGGGAATCAGTGCCGTCGAAATCACAATGTCAGCCTGCTTGCAACGCTCAGCGACCAGGGTCGCCTGTCGTGCCATCCAGGCGGCCGGCATCGGGCGGGCATAGCCGCCCACGCCCTGAGCGATTTCGCGCTCCTCGTCAGTCTCGAAGGGTACGTCGATGAATTTGCCGCCGAGCGACTCGATCTGTTCCTTGGCCGCCGGGCGGACATCGGAGGCTTCGACGACTGCGCCCAGGCGCTTGGCCGTGGCGATCGCCTGAAGGCCGGCAACGCCCGCACCGAGCACGACGACCCGGGCTGCCTTGATGGTGCCCGCAGCGGTCATCATCATAGGGAAGATGCGCCCGTAGTAGTGGGCTCCCAGCAGTACCGCCTTATAGCCGGCCAGGTTGGCCTGCGACGAGAGCACGTCCAGACTTTGCGCACGGGTAATCCGCGGGGCGGCCTCCAGCGCGAAGGCCGTGATTCCGGCCGCGGCCAGGGCTTCGAGGCCAGCCGCGTCAAAGGGATCGAGCATGCCTGCTAGAACCGTGCCTGACTTGATTTGCGCCAGTTCTGAGGCATCCGGCGCGCGCACCTTGAGGATCAGATCGGCGCTAAAGGATTCCTTGGAGTCGACCAGCTGGGCGCCAGCATCCTGAAAGGCCGAATCGGTGTAGTGGGCTGCCAGCCCCGCACCGCGTTCAACCAATACCTGATGCTTGGCCGCGACGTACTTCTTGACCGTTTCCGGGGTCGCGGCAACGCGTGTCTCCCCGTCCCGGGTCTCGCGCGGAATTCCTATGCGCATGGACTCCTCCGTATAAGTCAGATTCTGCAGCAGTAAGGTTCTGTAACCACCTCGGTTTATACACTACGCGGGGTGTCCCCACACGGTTGATCGTGTGCCGGGCATACAATTTCACTTATCATGAATCAAAAAGTATCCACAAAAGGGCGGGTCGTTGTCGGCATGTCGGGCGGGGTCGATTCTTCGGTAACCGCCTGGTTGCTGAAGCAGCAGGGTTATGAAGTCATCGGCCTGTTCATGAAGAACTGGGATGACGACGACGATTCCGAATATTGCTCGACACGTCAAGACTGGCTTGATGCGGCGAGCGTGGCGGACGTGGTCGGCGTTGATATCGAGGCCGTCAACTTCGCTGCTGAGTACAAGGATCGGGTTTTCGCGGATTTCCTGCGCGAGTATTCGGCGGGGCGCACACCGAATCCGGATGTTCTGTGCAATGCCGAAATCAAGTTCAGGGCGTTCCTGGATCACGCGATGTCGATGGGCGCCGAGTTCATCGCGACCGGACACTATGCCAGGGTTCGGGAGTACGCACATTCCGCGGGTCCGCGTTATGCGTTGCTCAAGGCTCTGGACGAGACCAAGGATCAGAGTTACTTCCTGCACCGTCTGAATCAGGCGCAGTTGTCGCGCACGTTGTTTCCCCTGGGGGAAATTCCCAAAACACGGGTTCGGGAGATCGCCCGCGAAATCGGGCTGGCCAACGCGGGGAAAAAGGACTCGACCGGCATTTGTTTCATCGGCGAGCGACCGTTTCGCGAATTTCTCAATCGGTATCTGCCCACCCAGCCGGGACCGATGATGACCGAGCAGGGCCAGCGAGTCGGCACCCATCATGGTCTGTCGTTTTATACCCTGGGTCAGCGCAAGGGGCTGGGCATTGGCGGAGTCCGGGGGCGCCAGCATGCCGACGGCACCGGACCTGTCTGGTACGTGGCGCGTAAAGAACTGCAGACCAACACGCTGGTGGTTGTCGAGGGGCACGAACACCCCTGGCTGCTCGCAGAGGGGCTTGCGGCGGGCCAGGCCAGCTGGGTTTCCGGCATGGTTCCCGAGCCAGGACGATACTTCGCTAAAACCCGCTACCGTCAGACCGACGCACCCTGCCGGTTGGATTGCCGGGGGCCTGACGAATTCATTCTGTCTTTTGACGATCCGCAATGGGCCGTGACCCCCGGGCAGTCCGCAGTGCTCTACGACGGTGAGGTTTGCCTTGGGGGCGGTATCATCACCGGGGCGTTCGGAGCAGGCCAGGTTGCGGCTGGCAGTGGGACTGAGTGAACACCCTGAACCGCTGATTGATCACCCTGAACACTGGAGACACCCGAATGTCGAGGCTGCACCGCTGGGCGAGCGAGACTCCGGACAAGCTGGCGCTGATCGAGTCTGAGGGCGGCACATCGCTGACCTTTGCCGAACTGGATGACCGAGTGCAACGGGCAAGCGCCTGGCTCATCTCGGAAGGCTACGAGGCGGGCGACAGCATCATGCTGCTGCTGGAGAACCGCGCCGAAATTGTCGAACTGGGCATGGCCGCACGACGCACGGGTTTGTACTTTGTCGTGGTCAGCACGCACCTCGCGCCCCCCGAGCTTGCGCACATTGTTCGCGACAGCGGTGCGCGTATGCTGATTGTGTCGGACAGCACTGTCGCGCAGGTGCAACCCCTGTGCGCGCAGTTGCCAGAGGGCGCGCTTGAACTGGTGTGTGTCGGTGCCGACGCGCACGGTCTGGTTTCGTATGAGGCGTGTCTTGCGGCGGCCAATCCGCGGATGTCCTGGGTTGCCCGTTCGCTGGGACGCGACATGCTTTACTCCTCAGGGACGACCGGGTTCCCCAAGGGGGTACGGCGCGCCCTGGTACCCCCCGAGCGCCGGGACGACCCCGAACCCGAGGTGGTGAACTGGCAGAAAACCTTTGGTTTTGATGGCAGCACCGTGTATCTGTCCCCGGCGCCGCTCTATCATGCAGCGCCATTGCGGTACGTCATGCGCACGGTCGAAGTCGGTGGCACGGTGGTGATGATGCGCAAGTTTAATCCCCGCGAGGCGCTTGCACTGATTGCGCGGCATGGGGTGACGCATTCCCAATGGGTGCCGACCATGTTCGTGCGCATGCTCGAGATTCCGGAGTCCGAGCGTGCCGTAATCGACATCCGCACGATGCGCGTGGCGATCCACGCAGCGGCGCCGTGTCCGCCCCACGTCAAGGAGGCGATGCTCG
>JADZBO010000120.1 GCA_020851995.1 Burkholderiaceae bacterium | reverse complement strand
TGCGCAGCTTAAACGAGCCTCCAATCCAGAGATTCTCCTGCTGCAAGCGGCACGAGCGTATCGTCGCCGTAGGGCACCTCCTGCGCGATGACGTAGGTTTCTCGCCGCAGCGTCACCCGTGCAGTGTTGCGAGGCAAGCGATAAAAATCCGGGCCACGCAAACTGGCGAATGCCTCAAGTCGATCGAGCCGTCCGGCACGATCAAAAGCAGTCGCGTAAAGCTCCATTGCATGCAGCGCCGTGTAGCAACCGGCACAGCCGCATGCGTGCTCCTTGAGGCCACGGGCATGCGGCGCACTGTCGGTTCCAAGAAAAAACCGAGGACTATCACCGGTCGCGGCCTCGACCAGCGCCTGTCGGTGCACCTCGCGCTTGAGAATAGGCAGACAGTACCAATGAGGCCTCACGCCTCCCTGGAATATTGCGTTGCGGTTGTAGAGCAGGTGCTGGGCTGTGATGGTGGCCGCGACGGGCCCTTGTGCATCACGGACATACTCGACGCCATCCTTGGTCGTCAAATGTTCGAACACGACGCGCAGTTCCGGATAAGCATTTCGCAGCGGCTTCATGACGCGCTCAATAAAGACCGCCTCCCGATCGAACACATCGACGGCGGGGTCGGCTACTTCGCCGTGGATCAGCAAAGGCATTCCGACACGTTGCATACGCTCGATCACCGAACCGCACTTCCCGAGCAGATCGGTCACGCCAGCGTCCGAATTAGTCGTTGCGCCGGCCGGGTAAAGTTTTACGGCAACCACCGCGCCCGATTCATGAGCGCGGTCGATTTCATCAGCGCGGGTATTGTCCGTCAGGTAAAGCGTCATCAGCGGAGCGAATGTACCAGTCGCAACGCCGGCATCAACCAGCGCAGCGCGGATTCGGTCTCGATACGCCAGCGCGAGCGCGACCGTAGTGACCGGCGGCTTGAGATTCGGCATGACGACCGCCCGCGCAAACTGCCTGGCGCTGTCGGCAACAACCGCCCGCAGCGCAGGACCATCGCGAAGGTGAAGGTGCCAGTCGTCCGGCCGTATGATCGATAGCGAATCGGACATGTTCAACGCTCCAACAATTTTGATAAGGTATCGGACATAGTCAATGCTCCAACAATGTTGATCGGGTGTCGGGGCTGTTCACCGCTCCACCAATGGCATGCTGCGCTCGATAATCGAAGCGAACATGGCGCTCCCGGTTGGAATAACCTCGTCGTTGAAATCAAAGCGGGAGTTGTGCAGCAGCGTCCCGGACTCCGCCCCCCCCTGGCCAAGGCGGAAATAAGCCCCTGGCTTGACGCCGAGCATGAAGGAAAAATCCTCTGACCCCATGGAAGGCATCAGGTCGCGCACGACATGGTCGTCGCCGAACAGGCTGGTCGCGACATCGGCGACGAAGTTTGCATGGTTTGGCGTGTTGATTGTTGCCGGGTAGGATCGTTGGTAACGAAACTGAGCCGTTGCGCCGTGCGCCTGTGCGATCGACTCAGACAGCGCGCGCATGCGCGATTCAACGGTTGCCTGAACAGAATCCTTGAAGGTGCGAACGGTACCGACAATGCGTGCTTCGCGCGGAATCACCGACGCCGCAGCCGGGTTACCGGCCTGGACTGAGCCGATCGAGACAACCGCTGAGTCGATGGGATGAACGTTGCGCGAAACAATTGTCTGCAGGCCGAGTATCAACTGAGCCGCGACGACGATCGGATCGATGGTCTGGTAGGGATGCGCACCGTGGCCGCCGCGTCCTTCGATCACGATCTCGAATTTGTCGGATGCCGCCATCATGGGTCCGGGATTGATGCCGATGGTGCCAGGCGGCAGTGCTGGCCAGTTATGTAATGCATAAATTTCATCGCAGGGAAATCGGTCAAACAGCCCGTCATCAAGCATTGCCTGTGCCCCGCCGAGGCCTTCTTCAGCGGGTTGAAAGATCAGGATCGCTGTGCCATTGAAATTACGGGTCTGCGCGAGATACTTGGCCGTGCCAAGCAGGATCGCCGTGTGACCATCGTGGCCACAGGCATGCATGAGGCCCGGCTTTGTTGAACAATGCTGCGAACTGCCCTCCTCGGAGATTGGCAGCGCGTCCATGTCCGCGCGCAGCCCCACCATGCGCCCCGATGTGTGCTCCCGGCCGTGGACCACGCCCACCACGCCCGTCTTGCCTATTCCACGGTGCACCTCAATGCCCAGAGCCTCGAGCGCACCGGCCACAATCCCCGCAGTTCGGAGTTCCTGGAATCCGAGTTCGGGATGCGCATGGAGATCACGCCGCAGCGTAGTCAATTCCAGGTGAAATTTACGGATCGAGTCAACAGGATTGGATGAATACATGGTCTCGCATCAGGGTAAACGTGGTGTCCGGAATTAGTTTACCCTGTGCTCAAAATTGCTACATTTAAGAACTTGCTTTGTGTTTAAAGCGCATTGGCAGTAAGCTTGCGCCCACCATGAATTTCATCCGTCCAATAAGGAGACCGTAGATGGCCACTGCTAAACCCGCCGCACGCAAGCCGAATGCCGCGTTCATGAAGCCGCTGACTCCCAGCGCTACGCTTGCCGCCGTGATCGGTGCCGCAGCAGTGCCGCGCACCGAAGTCACCAAGAAAATTTGGGAGTACATCAAGAAGAACAATCTTCAGGATCCCGCAAATAAGCGCAACATTAATGCGGACGACAAGCTGCGCCCGCTGTTCGGCAAGGAGCAGGTTTCAATGTTTGAACTGACGAAGATCGTCAGCACGCATCTGAAATAATCCTGCGTTGCTGTTAGTGAAAAGGGCATCGAAAGATGCCCTTTTTTTTCCTGCAGAGTCAGGCTGAGTTCTGTATCAAAGCCCCAGCGGTGTGCGAGATTCGAGTAATGCGAGCCAGCCCCGGACGAGGCGGTAGAGGCACCAGACTACGGTGGCAAGAATGCCGGCCCAACCAATATAGATGAAGGTTGCAAGGCCACTGAGCGCGAGCCAGAGCAAGCCCCACCAGAATGTTTGTATGAGCCAGTCAAAGT
>JADZBO010000119.1 GCA_020851995.1 Burkholderiaceae bacterium | reverse complement strand
TTCGGCTTTTTCCTGATCAAACACCGCGCGCTGCGCCGCCAGCGCCACCTCAAGAATCTGACGTACATCACCCGGCAGGTGGCTTTGCACGTCACGGGACAATATCGAATCCAGCGCAGAATCCGCACTGGAATGATTATCTCGAACTTGATTATTTGCCATGAGTCGCATTATACAGCAGATATTAATAATTAATATCAAATCAGCGGATAATTTAATGGCGAAGCCATATTATTTAATAATGTCATCAGGCGACTTTGTTATATTCAAGCGCATGATGCGGCTGATGAGCCCATAAATCAAATCCATCGATGAGCCATTCGATTTCCTTGGCATTAATCGAGACCGTCAGATCCGGCAAACTCGCCGATGGCCAGGAGAATTTCTGCGCCTCGAGTCGCTTGTACCAAAGACAGAACCCGTTGCGATGCCAATATAAAATCTTCAGGCGGTCGCGCTTCTGATTAATGAACGCATAAAGAGATCCATCAAACGGTATGCGCCCCAGTCCCTGCTCGACGATCACCGAGAGCGAGCCGATGGATTTGCGAAAGTCAATCGGGGCGCGGTGCAGATAAACCTCGTTGATCTGAAAGCCTGGGTGCATCATGCCCTCCCGGTCACATGAAGGTTCGCGTTCAGCGCAATCAGCCAGTGGGGATCCGGTAGTGCCGACAGGCTCAACCGAAGGCCAGAGGGAAACTCCAACTGACATTCAAGTCGCACGGGGTTCGGCGGCGTGGCGACACGGACAAACTGACTCAAGGGGTTTGAGGATCCCCCTGCAGGGATAATCGTCGGTTTACTCGAAGCACCCGATCCATTATTATTATTTCGGCTCAGGCGTTTGCGCCACTGATAAAGCTTCGAGACATCCAGGCCTTCGCGATCCGCGTAACCTTTTGTATGAATCCCCTCATTCGCAATCGCCTCAAGATGCCGAGCCCAAAAATCAGATTCTGTTGACATGGATTAATTCCAAATTAATAGAACCCGCAGGATCCAATAATCAGGAAATCAATTCAAGTATGGGGTTTGTGGGGCGCTTACTATGGATCCTTGCAGTAATTTACGCATTCATGAGTTGGGTCCGTGCAGATAGTCACTCTCTAAACATGTACTTTCTTTTCCCCGCCATGCTGCTAGCAGTATGCGCATCTGGCGTGGTCAGCAACCATAAAAATAACTCAGTAAATAAAAAATTCGAGGCTTATCCATGCATTGATGCGGCCCGAATTAGTGAGATCGAGCGTTTACTCGGAAAAGATCGCAGTGAATTCCATAGTGCCGCACAAAACCTCATGCAGTTGATAGAACTCAGCAAGCAATGTGGCAGGCAACCTCTAAGTACCCGCGATATTTTCCCTATTCCATGGGCAAAGGGGCAATTTGTCATGCATGCACTAGCCCTTGCTGCCTTACTTGCTACAACCCTGGGGGTGCTTTTCCCTGATGCGGCAAAAGAGATGGGCGAACACATTGCCAAAGATTACATGGGGCATTTCATTATTGGTATTTTCTTTGCTATTTTTCTTGGGTTAACCGCCTTCCCGATGTCTCGATCCATGTGGCACAACTTCAAGTTGGTACTTGCCATGTGGCAAGCTAGACTGCAACGAGGGCCTGTTAGCTCGCGGGTTCATTTGGATTACTTACTCGCCAATCTGGTCAGACTACATGATCCTAGTCCCGCTGGAACCAGGCTGTCCCCCAAAACGGTCAGGCGCTTGCCGCCCAACTCTCGACGCAATCTGTGAACACAAACGCATAAAGCCTCTGCCAATTGATGCTCTGCGGGGACTGAGCCACTGGTCGGCCAAAAGAGATTTCAAGCCTGCTGCTTGTGTAAGTGGCGAACTGCTGGTCGATTCGGCTTGCTGTAGACAGCTACCACTGTGCTCAATGCATCGTCTGAGCAAAAATCAGCAACGCATGCGTGCGTTACCAGTTTGTCGTATCAATGGCGATTTCGGGGGCAAGATGCGGTACATCGGCAAGGGTGTCCAGCGCTTGCTCAATGGTACGAAATATCATGGAGCAGTCATTCAGCGTGATGCGGTGCAAGCGTCTGTCCTGGCGCGCGTAAAGCGAGAAGCCGATGCTGCTGCTTGCTACGAGGACAGCTTGGACGCTCCTCGCGTCAGGTGTGTCGCATGCCTTGCAGAATTGCTTGAATGTCCACGTGTCACCGTTGTGCCCTTGTGGTACCAGCAGGGCGGGAACGGCGGTACGGACGTCAACTGGCGGATTGTGAGTATTCCGTGCCATGTTCAGATTCCTGTGATCATGGGAGCGCATTGACATGGGGTGGGCTGGGAAGCAGCCTCAAACCACCGTGCTCGAATGAAAGCCGTGCGGCCGGGTACAGGGCTTGTACGTCGTGTAGACAGCGGCGGAACTCTGTACGGAAATGCGCCATCCCTTGCGGCGTCGATGCGTAGCCGGCACCGAACTGAAACCGCAATGACACCCATGGAATCAAGGCTGGCCGACGCAGGATGAACATGCGCCACGTCAGCCACAAATACATATCGATTGCCAGTGGCGAACGGAGGCGGTGCAGCACGCGAAGATCGAATGGAACGGCATAGTCCATGCATTCGCGATAGAACGCCTCCGACAACGTGATCGTGCTTTCCCAAAGCGATGGTTCATGGGGATTCTTGGGATCCCAGAGCAGTACGCCTTCGTCTGATAGCGCGACGTTCTTGTACGCGAAATCTTGACCCTGGTGCGCCTTGAGTGAGATGACGGTGCTGAAAAGCTTGGTGGCTTGTATCTTCAATCGGGATGTGTCGCCACGCAGTCCACCGCTCGTTGAGAGTCCGAGCTTTTGAGCGAACTCGTTGAGACTCCGCCCAAGGGCCAGTTCACGCGAACCTGTCAGTTTGGTCTCTCGCGTTAACCATGCAGAAATGAGTCGAGGCAGCTTGCCGTAGGGAAGGCCGATGTCGGGGTCTACCAGCATGGTGATGGATGCAAGGCCATTGTCCCGCTTGTAGTGCGCGCCTTCGATCTTCCTGTGGGGCAGCGAGGCCCAGATCATGGTGCGCGCCATGTAGCCGATCTGGCCGGCCGCAGCGGCGTCCTCTTCTTGTATGGCAACGGCGGTGGCAAGAAGGTCTGCGACCTTGGCTGCGCTGGCGTTGGCCGCTTTCGTTGAATAAATGCTGCCCTGATGCTCTCGGTCAGCCTTGTATCTCTGATCGACAGAATCGGAAGCGCCCTGCAACCAGGACATCAGGATTGCGAGGCGTGCAGGAGTGTTCCATTGGCCTCTGGGCTGTCCAAGCCCAAAGCGTCTGCCAATTGCAATGTGCGGAAGTAGACTCTCCGACCGATTCGCACCATGGTCGGCCGGAGCCGACGAGAGACATCACCGTCTGAATAAAGCGCGACCCTAAATCCATCAGCAGAGCGACCCAAAATCCCTGCCACATCAGCAATGCTCATCAGTGGCCCGAAGCGCCCCAGCAGAAATTCTTCCGTCGTCATGAATGCACCTATCACAGGACTAATTAGGCGCAATTCTGGTTAGTCAGAGCTAGTCGGACAAGCGCATTGCTGTCGTAAGTAATTGATTTTGAACCAATATTCCCTATCTTGGTATTCGTGTTTCGGCGATATTGACGACCAAAATTACATCGATTGGTTATCGGGCTGAAAGGATGGATTGGCTGAATTTCTATGCAAATCAGAGGCTTGCAGGTGCTAGGAAACACTTGCTTGCACATTTGGCTGAAAATTCTGCGAATTCAGTGATCAGCAGTTTGGAAAATGACACAGAGGGCGAACTAACCTGTCTACAGCCGCACTCGATCCAGTTTCTCGACCAAATCCTCAGCCCGCAAATGCGTATACCTTTTCAGCATCTGCATGGACTTGTGCCCGCTGATGGCTGCAACTTCCTGATCTGATAACCCAGCCTCAACAAAGCGGCTGACCGCTTCGTGGCGCAGGTCGTGAAATCTGAAGTTCACCAAGCCAGCATCGGCCTTGGCCTGTGTCCAGGCTTTGTCGAACATGTAGGGACGGCGCCTGCCGTCTTTGCCCGGTTCGCCAAAGAACAGGAGGTCGGTTTCGCCAGGGCGTATTGGGTTGTTTACGGCGTTCTGAAAAACCTGGGTAGCTGCTGCCGTGAGAGGA
Source organism: Burkholderiaceae bacterium (assembly GCA_020851995.1). Taxonomy (GTDB): domain Bacteria; phylum Pseudomonadota; class Gammaproteobacteria; order Burkholderiales; family Burkholderiaceae_B; genus Zwartia. Next base: position 44,130 of record JADZBO010000119.1, on the reverse strand, counting down.
ACCGTTCGAGGCGAAGAATTCTTTGTGTGCTCGAGACGGATAACGCGGCGTTGCAGGTCAACTTGGTTAAGTCGTAGGCCAGCGATCTCAGAGAGCCGCATTCCCGTCTCCAGTGCGCCGCGCACGATCCAACTGAACATCGGGTTGGAGTGGCTATCCACGGCGGCGAGCAAGCGCTTGTTTTCTGCCACTGTCAGCCGGCGATTGCGTCCAGCGCCTGGCGCAGGACGACGGATGTTGGAGACTGGGTTGAATGGCAGTCCGATACCCCATTCCTTGATTGCGATGGTGAAGAGGTGGCTGAGTAGTGCCAGTTCCAGTCGCACCGTGTTGTTGCTGCGTGGAACGGGCTTGCCCTTTGCATCGTCATCGCCCGCAAGCCGCGTGTCGCGATACTGCGCGACTATTTCGGCACTCAATGCGGCGAGAGAGTATTTGCCCAGATGCTGGGTCAGTGCCAGGGCTTTTTTGCGCTCGCCGACTTGGGTGGACTCACGTTTTGTAGGGGTGACTTCGCGCAGGTAGCGAGTAAGGGCTACTTCGACCGTCATGCGTTCGGCGGGGCCGCGCTGGATATAGACGCCGCGAACCATTTCGTCTTCGGTTCGGCGAGACCAGTCTTCGGCGTCGCGTTTGGTGCGGAATGTCTTAGCCGTTGGAGGCCAACCCGTCTTGCGGATCAGCGCTTTCCATGTGCCTGAAGGAGTCTTGACGATGGTTGCCATAGCGGTTTCGGTGAGGCTAGCGCCGCAGCACTGTACCGAAACTGTACCTGACCAACGATTCTGAAAAATCCCCCAGTATCTGGGAGTTACCTTCAAAGTCTCTAAGATGTTGAAAACACTAGAGAATTTTGAATGGTGCCCGGGGCCGGAATCGAACCGGCACGCCTTGCGGCGGGGGATTTTGAGTCCCCTGCCTCTATCGCAGAGGGTTTGTGCGGTAAGTCGACCGTGCGAAAAATGTCGCATCAATGAAATTGACGGTCGATGAAATTTGAATCATCATATGCCAATGAATGGCAAAGTTTGCCATACGAAGAGAGAAATATATGTCATTAAATGTCTCACTGCCCATTGAATTGGAAAATCGAGTGCGCGAACATGTGGCTTCCGGGCTTTATGGCTCTGCCAGTGAGGTCATCCGTGAGGCGTTGCGATTATTCGAGGCCTATCAACAAGTGCAAATAGGTAGTTTGCAATTTCTGAAATCGGACATTGCGAAGGGCATGGCCGACGTTCGTTCGGGTCGAGTTTCCGGTGCAAATATGGAAGACATTAAATCCGAAGGCCGTAAAAAATTGAAGATGAAGGGCGATATTTAATGGCGCGTGTCGTCTACACGGACGTGGCCAAAGTCGATTTATTGGATGCTTGGTTGTACATTGCTCAAAGGAGCGAAATAAGTGCAGACCACGTTTTGGATGACATCGAGCGCGAAGCGATAACGCTGTCTCTTCAGCCCTTAATGGGCAGAGCAAGACCGGAGCTTGACGATCGAATCAGGAGCTGGCCCACCTCAACACCGTACATTTTGTTCTACACGGCTGATGTGGACGGCATCACTCTGGTTCGAGTGTTGCACCATGCAAGAGATATCGGCAGTTCATTTGCTCCCGATTTCAGCGGACTCGGAACGCAGTAGAGCTTTGAGGCAAAAAGTCGAGGCCAAACAAAGCTGAGCCGTACAACCAAATCCCAAAAGTGTGTCACAACTGTGTCACTGCACACTTTTCGAGCAGTTTGCTCGGAGAGCCTTGATTTTAGTGGTGCCCGGGGCCGGAATCGAACCGGCACGCCTTGCGGCGGGGGATTTTGAGTCCCCTGCGTCTACCAATTTCACCACCCGGGCAGGGGGCAGAGCAGAACGGCTCCGGCAGAGTGAGCGTCATTGTAAAGCCTTCCAGAAATTTTGCATGGCGCCTCGACTTGAAAAGCGCCTGTTAGTCCCCAAGTACCCGTGGATACGGCCCCTCAGCCCCCAGCAGGCTGAGTCCGTGGCCCAATGATCAGCCGGCAACCCTTTGAGTGAGCACTATGAATCAGACAACTTCCAGCGCAGACGCTTCGCAAACCCTGGGCTTCCAGGCCGAGGTCAAGCAACTGCTTCACCTCATGATCCATTCGCTTTACAGCAACAAGGAAATCTTCTTGCGCGAATTGGTCTCCAACGCTTCGGACGCCTGCGACAAACTTCGCTTTGAAGCGATCGACCAACCGGATCTGATGGCGGGCGACAGTGATCTTCGGGTGCGTGTCGATTTTGATAAGGCTGCCCGTACGATCACCATCTCGGATAACGGCGTTGGCCTTTCGCGCGAAGAGGCGATTTCGCACCTCGGGACGATTGCGCGTTCCGGCACGAGGGAGTTCTTCAGCAAACTGACGGGCGACAACCAGAAAGATGCCCAGTTGATCGGTCAGTTCGGCGTGGGCTTCTACTCGTCTTTCATTGTGGCCGACAAGGTCACCGTTCGAAGCCGCCGCGCGGGGTTGACGTCTGACCAGGCCATTGAATGGGTGTCCGACGGTCAGGGCGAATTTACCGTGACCGCCATCGAAAAAGATGCGCGGGGTACCGACGTCACGCTGCACCTGCGCGCCGACGAGGATGAATTCCTGTCAGGCTACAAACTGCGCGAAATCCTGCGCCGCTACTCTGACCACATCTCGATTCCGGTCCAAATGCTCAAGGAAGAATGGGACAAGGACAAGTCCGAGCAGGTCAAGACGACCGAATGGGAAGCCGTCAACCAGGCGAACGCGCTCTGGACGCGCAATAAATCCGACATCACTGACGAGCAGTATCGCGAGTTCTACAAGCACGTTTCGCACGACTTTGAAGATCCGCTGGCGTGGACGCACAATCGCGTCGAGGGACGCAGCGAATACACGCAACTGCTGTTTGTGCCGCGCCACGCGCCTTACGATCTGTGGGACCGGGATGCCCGCCGTGGCGTCAAGCTTTACGTCCGGCGCGTCTTCATCATGGACGATGCCGACCAGCTATTGCCCGCCTATCTGCGCTTTGCGCGCGGCGTGATTGATTCCTCCGACCTGCCGCTGAACGTATCGCGAGAGCTCCTTCAGGAAAGCCGTGATGTGCGTGCAATTCGCGAGGGCAGTGCCAAGCGCATTCTCGGCTTGCTCGAAGATCTGGCCGAAAATCGCAAAGAAGATTACGCCACGTTCTGGACCGAGTTTGGCCAGGTGCTCAAGGAAGGTACCGGGGAGGATCCCGCCAATCTGGAACGCATCTCCAAACTGCTGCGCTTTGCGTCCACCAAGGACGACAGCGATGCTCAGGTCGTATCGCTGGCGGACTACGTCGGGCGCATGAAGGAAGGTCAGGACAAGATTTATTACGTCACTGCCGACAGCTATCTGGCAGGGCACAACAGTCCGCACCTGGAAATTTTCCGCAAGAAGGGCATCGAAGTTCTGGTCATGTGGGATCGCGTCGATGAATGGATGCTGTCGCACCTGCGCGAGTTCGACGGTAAGCAACTGGTCTCTGTCGCCAAGGGCGGTCTGGATCTGGAGTCACTGGCGGACGAGGCTGAAAAGAAGCATCAGTCCGAAGTGGCCGAACAATTCAAGCCGCTGGTCGAGCGCATTCAGGAAGCCCTCAAGGACCGCGTCAAGGAAGTGCGCGTGACGGCCCGGCTCGTCGACTCGCCGTCCTGCGTCGTGGTCGGGCAGAACGAACTGAGCCCGCACCTGCAACGCCTGTTGAAGTCAGCCGGTCAGGAAGCGCCCAGCATCCTGCCGGTCCTGGAAATCAATCCCGACCACGCGATCGTCGCCAAACTCAAGTCGGCCGAGGGCGAGGTATTTAATGATTGGGCTGCGTTGCTGCTGGAGCAGGCGATGCTGGCCGACGGGTCGCAGGTGCCGGATCCCGCCGCATTTGTCCGTCGGGTCAACAAGCTGTTGCTGGGCTAAAGTACGCAATCGGCTGTCAGGGCGCCCTGGCGTGCCATTCAATGTGAGTGATGACGGGGTGCCCTTGAGGCACCCCGTTCCACATGTTCCCTGAACGCTGATCTGCTTGCGCCTGGAAAGAGCGCGATTGCTGCGACCTGGTCAGGCAATTTCGTTCGGCAGCGCATCGGGCGGCCACCCTGTCATGCGCGCATAGCGAGGCCAGTCGAAACAGGCTCCGGGATCCGTTTTGCGTAGCGGGGCGATGTGGCTGTGACCTCGTACAGCGCTCAGCGGATAACGCCTGCGCAGGCAGTCGGTCAGCTCGGCCAGCCGATCGTACTGGGCCTGAGTGAAGGGCAGGTCATCCGTGCCTTCGAGTTCGATTCCGATCGAAAAATCATTGCAGCGTTCGCGCCCGGCAAACACTGAAACCCCGGCATGCCAGGCGCGCTGTTCGCAGCCAACGAACTGCGTGATGTTCCCATGGCGATCAATCAGGAAGTGTGCCGATACGCGCAGACCGACGACGTTGGAAAACCATGGATCGGCGGTCGTGTCCAGCCGGTTCAGAAAGAGGTCGCCGACGAACCCGTTCAGAAACTGACCCGGTGGCAGGCTGATGTTGTGCAAGACCAGCAGGCAGATGGCTTCGCCTGCAGGACGCGGGTCGCAGTTGGGCGAGGGCATTCGTGAGATTCCGGCGCCTGCTTCAAGCCAGCCCAGTGCGTCGAGCTTCATGGCGACTGCGCTAGCCTTGCTTGCGTGCACCAAGCCTGGCGTGCTCGTTGCTGCACCAGGTGTTGCCCCCGAGCATCCTGGCTTCCGAGCGTGGCAGGTGTACGCCGCAGTGCGCGCAGCGCACCATGGCTTCCGGGTCGCCCTGGGAAGAGGCAGGGTGCGCCTGGGGCGGATTTGCCTGTCGCGCCTTTGATTTCGCCGCACTCGCTGCCTTGCTGCGGGCCAGCACCCGCGCAAGCATCAGCACGCCGAGTATCACCACGACCCAGAAAATCGCTTTGCCCATGTCAGCCTCTTTGCAGGATGACTTCGATGACGAAGCGACTGCCGGTATAGGCGAGCACGACGAAGACGAAGCCCACCAGCGTGTAGCGCAGGGCGATGCGCCCGCGCCAGCCACGCAGGTGGCGGCCAAGCAGGAGCACGCCGAACGTGGCCCACGAGAGCAGCGTGAACACGGACTTGTGGTCGAACGGCAGCAGCTTGCCGGTGGCCGCCATGGAGATCAGCGAGCCGGTGACCACCGCGAGCGACAGCGCGCCAAATGCCACCCAGATCACCCGAAAGAGCAGGTGCTCCTGTGCCAGCAGCGGGGGTTGAACGTCGAGCATGCGCCCGATCATGGCCTGCAGGCCGTGTGCGTTGGTTGCCCGCTCGCGGGGAAAGCGCAGGTGGCGGTCGAGTGCCGACATCAGCATGGCTTGCAGCGCGGCGACGGTGATCAGGCCATAGGCTGACAGGGCAATCAGCAGGTGCACGCGCAGCGCCGCGCTGGAGGCGTGCGCAATGAGCTGAGCGTCGGGAAACAGTGCGGCCATCAGGCACGACAGCGCGCCAGCCGGCAACAGCAGCAGCAGCAGGCCATCGATCCTGAGCACCAGGCTTTCGAGCCAGAAAACAAGCATGCCCAGCCAGACGGCGGCCGAAAGCGCCAACGACCAGCCCAGCTGGAGATGGTTATCGCGCAGGATCGCCTGGTACAGCGCGAGGCCATGCAGGAGGATCGCCACGAGTACGCCGAAACGTTCGGCCCGGCCGACATGCGCGACGGGGCGGCCGGCCAAAAGCGCGTGCCAGAGTAAGATCGCCAGAACGGTGTAGGCCAGTGCGGCCAGCGAGTGAAATACAATGCCGGAAGACATCCTCGTAGTGTAAAGCGAAACAGCCCCCATGCTCGAAAATCTGACCCAACGCCTCTCCCGTGTCGTCAAGACAATTCGGGGTGAAGCGCGCCTGACTGAAGCCAACACGCAGGAAATGCTGCGCGAGGTGCGTCTGGCTCTGCTTGAGGCCGACGTATCGTTACCGGTGGTGCGCGACTTCCTGGCCAAGGTCAAGGAAAAGGCGCTTGGCGAAGAGGTGGCTGGCAGCCTCTCGCCGGGTCAGGCGCTGGTCGGCGTGGTGCATCGCGAACTCACGGCCCTGATGGGCGGGGATCTCGGGCCCGACGCGAGCGAGTTGTCGCTGGCGACTCAGCCCCCGGCGATCATCCTGATGGCGGGTTTGCAAGGCGCGGGCAAGACCACGACCACTGGCAAACTTGCCCGCTGGCTCAGCGAGGGCGGCCATGTGCAGCATGGTCGCAAAACCGGCAAGAAAAAGGTCGCGGTGGTCAGTGCCGACGTCTACCGTCCGGCGGCTATCGAGCAGCTCAAGACGGTGGCGCAGCAGGTAGGCGTCGAGTGGATTCCTTCAGACCCATCGCAGAAACCGGAAGATATTGCGCGCGGAGCCGTTGATTTTGCGAAGCGCCATCATCTGGACGTCCTGATCGTCGATACGGCCGGTCGCCTGGGCATTGATGAAGCGATGATGCGCGAAATTCGCGCACTGCACGATTTGCTCAAGCCGATCGAAACACTTTTCGTGGTGGACGCCATGCAGGGGCAGGACGCCGTGAACACGGCGAAGGCCTTTGGCGATGCCCTGCCGCTCACGGGCGTGGTGCTGACCAAGATCGATGGCGATGCGCGCGGCGGCGCGGCGCTTTCTGTGCGCCACATCACCGGTAAGCCGCTGAAGTTTGTCGGCGTATCGGAAAAGCTCGACGGCCTTGAGCCCTTTCATCCCGAACGCATGGCGCAGCGCGTTCTGGGCATGGGCGACATCGTGTCGCTGGTCGAGCAGGCTCAGAAGAACATCGACATCGCCGAGGCCGAGAAGCTCGCCGCCAAGATCAAATCCGGCGACAAGTTCGACCTCAATGATTTCCGTGATCAGCTTGCGCAGGTCAAGAAAATGGGCGACATGACCTCGCTGCTGAACAAGTTGCCTGCGCAGTTTGCGCAGGCAGCCGGCCAGATTCAGGGCGGGCAGGCTGAAAAGCAGCTGCGCCGCACTGAAGGCATCCTGAACTCCATGACACCGCTCGAGCGTGCCAAGCCCGAATTGCTCAAGGCCACACGCAAGCGCCGTATCGCCGTGGGTGCCGGCGTGCCTGTCCAGGAAGTCAACCGGATGCTGGCGCAGTTTGAGCAGATGCGCGGCATGATGAAGCAGATGAAGAAGGGCGGCATGGCCAAGATGATGCGCGCGATGGGTGGCATCAAGGGCATGGGCAAGATGGGCCCGTTCGGGCGCTGAGGCGCGCGCCCTGATCAGGGTGCGACAAACCGCTCAGGACACGACCACGGACAGTTGCGCGTGATGCCTGGTCGTCGCGGATGACCAGGTGAAAAGCTCAGCGTTTACGGAAGATCAGATCCCAAACGCCGTGGCCGAGTCGCAGGCCGCGCTGCTCGAACTTCGTGAGCGGCCGGTAGTCTGGCCGGGGAGCGAATCCGTCACTGGTGTTGACCAGCGTGGGCTCGGCCGAAAGCACCTCCAGCATCTGCAAAGCGTAGTGCTCCCAATCGGTCGCGCAATGCAGGTAGGCACCCGGTGCCATGCGTGATGCCAGCAGATTGATCAGCGGGGGCTGAATCAGGCGACGCTTGTGATGCCGCTTCTTGGGCCAGGGATCCGGGAAGTAGATGTGGACTCCCGCCAGGCTTTCCGGCGCAATCATGTGCCGCAGCACTTCGACCGCATCGTGCTGGATGATCCGGATATTGTTCAGGCTGGACGCCTCAATACGCTTGAGTAAAGCGCCGACGCCGGCCTCGAACACTTCGACACCCAGGAAGTTATCCTGCGGTCGTGCAAGCGCAATCTGCTCGCTGGTTTCGCCCATGCCAAACCCGATCTCCAGGATCACGGGCGCAGTGCGTCCAAATGCGATCGCAGGATCAAGCAGGGTCTGGCTGTAGGGAATGGACCACTTGTCGCGCACCGTCGACAGCGCTTCCTTTTGTCCCTGGGTTATGTGGCCACGCCGATGTACAAAGCTGCGGATATGGGGTTGTTCCATTCAGCCGCCTCCGACCGCGACAACGATTTCGAGTCGGTCACCCGCCGCGAGCATGGTCTGGGCGTGCGCGCTTTTGGGCACGATTTCCCCATTGCGCTCGACGGCGATTCTCTTGCCGGTGAACCCGAGGGATTCGATCAGTCCAGCGATGTTGATGGGGCCGTCCAGTGACCTGGGCTGACCATTGAGTACGATTTCCATGGGCGGTATTGTAGTGGCTCGTCAATGCCCCGATCTGCTGGCGATGGCGATCCCGTATAATGCGGCTCTGTCCGAGGGGCTGGCGCCCCGTGATTCGCGACGCGCGGGTGTAGTTCAATGGTAGAACGGCGGCTTCCCAAGCCTCAAGCGTGGGTTCGATTCCCATCACCCGCTCCAGTTCCTGTCGCATGCTGTTTGTTACCGGGGCTATCCCCCCAATAACGGGTGCCGGCAAGGCGCATTCCCGCATCGTCCCATTCGCATGACCCAGATCACCAACATCGCTGCCTATAAATTCGTGCCACTCGATCGGTTGCCAGAGCGCCGCGAGACTTTGCTCGACCGGGCCTCGTCTCTTTCGCTCAAGGGCACGATCCTGCTCGCCGAGGAAGGCATTAATCTGTTTCTGGCCGGGTCGGCCGGGGACATCGACGCGTTTCTGCTCTGGCTGCGCGAGGATCCCGCTTTTACCGTGCTCGAAGTCAAGTACAGCCTGTCGTCGAGCGTGCCGTTTGGTCGCCTGCGCGTGCGGATCAAGCGCGAAATTATCCGGATGAACCATCCGGCGATTCGTCCGGTGGCTGCGCGTGCGCCGGCGGTCGATGCGCATACGGTCGAACGCTGGCTTGGGCAGGGCACGGATGACGAAGGCCGCCCGGTCGTGATGCTCGATACCCGCAACGAATTCGAGGTGCAGGCCGGCACGTTTGCCAATGCGATCAACTGGCATATCGACCGGTTTACGCAGTTTCCGCAGGCCGTTCTGGACCACAAGGATGAGTTGGCCGGCAAGACCGTCGTGAGCTTCTGCACCGGCGGGATTCGCTGCGAAAAGGCGGCCATCTTCATGGCTGAGGCGGGTGTTGAGCGCGTCTTGCAGCTCGACGGCGGTATCCTGAAATATTTTGAGGAAACTGGCGGCACCGGGTTTGAGGGCACCTGTTTCGTGTTCGACGGGCGCGAAACCCTCGATCCGGGACTCCAGCCGCGCCGTCTTTGATGCTGTCAGCGTGATGCCCCGATGGGGCCAGCCCGTAATCCAGGCAGCACGGCACTCCGATTGGGTCATTGCGCAGGTCACTTGCGGCGGGTGTACACCCGCCCCCGGGCTTAGCGCACCCGCATCCCCGGTTGCGCACCCGAATCGGGCGACAGCAGGTAGATCCCGGTGTCCACCGCATCATCAGCGTGGCTTGCCGCAAGCACCATGCCCTCTGACACCCCGAACTTCATCTTGCGCGGGGCGAGATTCGCCACCATCACCGTGAGTCGCCCGATCAGTTGCTCGGGTTGGTAAGCCGACTTGATACCCGAAAACACATTGCGGTGACGTCCTTCGCCGACGTCGAGCGTCAGGCGCAGCAGCTTGGCAGCGCCTTCGACATGTTCACAATGGACAATGCGGGCGATGCGAAGATCGATGCGTGAAAAGTCTTCAATGCCGATGGTGTCGGCAATGGGTTCGCCGCCAGGCACCTGGACGGGTGCCGCAGCAGGCGCCGGTGGCTCGAACAGGGCATCGAGCATGTCGGAATCCACGCGCTGCATCAGATGCTTGAAAGGGTTGATGCGGGTGGGGAGCACTCCGGCGTCGCTCCAGACGAAAGCACGGTCCAGACCGAAAAGCTCAGTCGCGACCCGCGCCGAGAGCTCTGGCAGGATGGGTGCAAGCATGACCGACATCGCCTTGAACCCGGCGAGCGCGGTCGAGCAGATGTCCTGCAGGGTATCGCGCTGCTGTGCGCCGGCGCTGGCGAGTCCCTTGGCGATCAGCCACGGTTGTGCGGCATCGAAAGCCTGATTGATCCGGTCGGCATGGCTCATGATTTCCCGGATCGCACGGGCAAATTCACGCGCTTCGAGATCCGCGCGTACACGCTCGGCAGCTTGTGCCCACTCAGCGCTGAGCGCTGCCGTGTCGCCGGTGTAGCGCAACTCGCCGTCGAAATATTTGCTGATGAAGTTGGCGGCCCGACTGGCGATATTGACGTACTTGCCGACGAGATCGCTGTTGACGCGGGCGATGAAATCGTCCGGGTTGAAGTCGATATCCTCAACGCGGGCGTTGAGTTTGGCAGCGATGTAGTAGCGCAGCCATTCGGCGTTCATGCCGATTTCGAGATAACGCAGCGGCGAAATGCCCGTGCCGCGGCTTTTGGACATTTTTTCGCCGCTGACGGTGATGAAGCCGTGCACGTTGATCTGATCGGGCGTTTTGCGGCCGGAGAATTTCAGTGTGGCGGGCCAGAACAGTGCGTGAAAGTAGACGATGTCCTTGCCAATAAAGTGCACTTGCTCGGTGGTGCCCGCCGGATCCACCAGGCTGTCGAAGTCGATGCCTGCGATGGCGCAATAGGCCTTAAGCGAAGCAAGATAGCCCACCGGCGCATCGAGCCATACGTAGAAGTACTTGCCTGGCGCATCGGGGATTTCGATGCCGAAGTAGGGCGCATCACGGGAAATATCCCAATCGCCGAGCTTGGACTCGCCATCGCCCTTGCCCAGCCATTCGCGGGTTTTGGCGAGCACTTCGGACTGCAGTCGGCGTGTGCCGCGGGCGTTTTCTCCGGTCGTCCAGGCCTGCAGGAATTCGACACAACGCGGATCCGACAGTTTGAAGAAGAAATGGTCCGATGTTTTGAGCACGGGACGGGCGTTGGTCAGCGTCGAATACGGGTCGATCAGGTCGGTGGGCGCGTACACGGAGCTGCAGACTTCGCAGGCGTCGCCGTACTGGTCTTTGGCGTGACATTTCGGACATTCGCCCTTGATGTAGCGATCCGGCAGGAACATGCCTTTGACCGGATCAAAGAACTGCTCGATGCTGCGCGTTTCGATCAGGCCGGCATCGCGCAATTTTCGGTAAATGTCCTGCGAGAGCTCGACGTTCTCGGGCGAATCGGTCGAATGCCAGTGATCGAACGCGATGCCAAATCCCTTGAGGTACTGGGGGCGCTCGGCCGCCACCCGTGCCACCAGTTGCTGGGGCGTGATGCCTTCGGACTCGGCCTTGAGCATGATGGGTGCCCCGTGCGTGTCGTCGGCACCCACAAAATGCACTGTATGACCTGCCATGCGCATCGACCGCACCCAGATGTCGGCCTGGATGTACTCCATGATGTGGCCGATATGAAACGAGCCGTTTGCATAGGGAAGGGCGGTCGTGACGAAAATGGTGCGGGACATGTGGAGTGCCGGGCAAGGGATGAAGCCCACCATTTTAGATCACTGCGCGATTCTGATCCTGGCGGGCCAGTTTTTTCAGGCGATTGAAACCAGGCCGGTGTAATGCGCCGCGAGTGCAATCGCAGCACTGGCCAGCAGGGTCCAGATCGGATTCAGACCCAGCTTGAGAATCGACACCATGCTGGCGGCGGAGATCGCCACCGTCAGCCAGCCCCGGTGCGCGGCCTGGGCCAGGTCGAGGCCGCCGGCAATGATCAGGCCGATGGCAACCGGGACCAGGGCGTCCTGTGCCAGCCTGAAGCCTTTTGAGCCCGCGACACGGCTCATCAGGCGCCCGACCACAAACGCCAGCAGGCAGGCGGGCAGCAGCATCGAAAGCGTCGCGACCAGCAGGCCGGCGAGACCGCCCATCTGCCAGCCGATCAGGCTGACGATGACGACATTGGGGCCGGGGGTAATCTGGGTGACGGCATACAGTTGCATGAAAGTGGCGTCGCTCATCCAGTGCAGGACATCGACCACCTCATGGCGCATCGCAGGAACCACTGCGTTGACCCCGCCAATCGCGATCAGCGAGATCATTGCAAAGCTGCGCGCCAGCGCACCGAGAATGGCCAGGCTGGTCATTTCCTGCCCAGCCAGGCAGTCAGTACCAGCGCCACCGGTACCATCAGCAACACCACGCGCACCAGTGGCCAGTGGAAGCCGACAATGATCGCAACTGCCAGTAGCACGATGATCCAGCCGGCAATCCCCGGGCGGATCTTGGAAAGCATCTTCAACCCGGTGCCGATGACCATGCCGGCGGCAGAAGCGCCGGCCGCCGTGAGCGCGATGTTGACGGCAGGGATGTCGGCGAAACGGTTGTAGAGGGCGGCGAGCACCATCACGATGAGAATCGGCAGGATCATCAGGCCAAGCACGCCGACCAGGGATCCTTTCGGACCCTGAAAGCGGTCTCCGATGATGACTGCTGCGTTGACGGTGTTCGCGCCGGGCAGAACCTGACCCACCCCCAGAACCGTCGCGTACTCTTTGTCGGAAAGCCACCGGTACTGCTCGACGATCACGTGACGGGAAATCGCGGCAACCCCGCCGAAACCGAGCAGGCCGATCGTGGCGAAACCGCGAAACAGTTCAGGCAGTCCGATAACGCGTGGCCGGTCGGCTGATGCGTCCGCAGCCTCAGGGGACATCGCGGGATTGCACGTCAGTGACATCGCCGCCACGCAAAGAACCCGGGCGGAATATGGGTTTGCGACGCGACTGGCGCTCCTTCCAGTATTCTTTGGGCGAAATGCGCTGACCCCGGGCGGAGGCGATCACAATCGCGATGCCCAGTGCAATCAGCGTTGAAACGGTGAAAATCACGGCCATCGCCAGCCCTGCGAGGGCGAGCACGGTCAAAATCACCAGTCGCACGAAACGTCGGATCAGCTCGGCCATAATTTGAGATACTGCATTGACGGTTAATCGGTAAGTTTAAGTCACAACGGGAATGGAAATGAGTGTAACGCTGGCGGATGTACGTTCGGAATTGAACCAGATTGTCGATCCCAATACGGGCGCCTCGCTGGGCGCCGGGATTAAAGATGCCCAGATACAGGTAAAGGAAGGGCGCGTCGCAGTCCAGGTCATCCTGGGGTATCCGGCCGCCAGTCAGTTTCAGGCGATCGGCGATCTCGTGCGGGCCCGGCTGGGTGCGATCGGCGTCGCGGACGCGGTCGTTGAGGTGTCGAGCCGCGTCATCGCGCACGCGGTGCAGCCGGGCGTTCAGCTGGTTCCGGGCGTGCGCAACATCATTGCGGTGGGCTCGGGCAAGGGCGGCGTGGGCAAGAGCACGACCGCGGTCAACCTGGCTTTGGCGCTGCAAGCGGAAGGCGCCCGGGTCGGCGTGCTCGACGCTGACATCTACGGGCCAAGCGTGCCGATGCTGCTTGGCGTGTCCGGACGTCCGGAAAGCGCGGACGGCAAGACGATGGCGCCGCTGGTCGGACATGGATTGCAGGCCAATTCGATCGGTTTTCTGATCAATGAGGATACGCCCGCCATCTGGCGTGGTCCCATGGTGACCCAGGCGCTTGAGCAGCTGTTGCGTCAGACCAATTGGGACAATCTGGACTACCTCATCGTCGACATGCCACCTGGCACCGGCGACATCGCGCTGACGCTGTCTCAGCGGGTGCCGGTCGTGGGCGCTGTCATCGTCACGACCCCCCAGGACATCGCGCTGCTTGATGCCCGCAAGGCGTTGCGCATGTTTGAAAAGGTCAATGTGCCGATTCTCGGGATCGTCGAAAACATGGCGGTGCATGTCTGTACGCAGTGCGGCCATGTCGAACATATCTTCGGCGAGGGCGGCGGGCAGCGCATGTCTGAGGAGTACAAGGCGCCCTGGCTTGGCAGCCTGCCGCTGGCCATGGCGATCCGGGCCCAGTCGGATGCCGGCCAGCCGACGGTCGCGGCCGAACCCCAGAGCGCCGCTGCGGGTATCTACCGCGAAATCGCGCGCAAACTCGCCGCTCGTGTGTCCACGCTGCCGCGCGACCTGAGCGACAAATTCGGCGTGATTCAGGTCAAACGCACCTGACCACCCGTCGTCCCGGGCACGGCGATTTCACCGTCCCCGGGGGGCATGCGCACGCCCGCGGGGCATTCGGCCGCCGGGAAGCGTAAAATCCGCGCTCTCGACATTTCTTTTGGGGCGGTGGGCCATGACCATCAAAAGCGACAACTGGATTCGCCGCCAGGCACAGACCGGCATGATTGAGCCGTTTGAACACGGCCAGGTTCGCGAAAGGAACGGCGGGCGTATTGTCAGCTACGGCACCAGTAGTTACGGCTACGATGTGCGCTGCGCCGATGAATTCAAGATCTTCACGAACATCAACTCGACCATCGTGGATCCCAAGGCGTTTGACGAAAAATCGTTTGTGGATTTTCGAGGCGATATCTGCATCATTCCGCCGAATTCGTTCGCGCTGGCCCGCACTGTGGAGTACTTCCGCATCCCGCGCAGCGTCCTGACGATTTGCCTGGGCAAAAGCACCTATGCGCGTTGCGGCATCATTGTCAATGTGACCCCCCTCGAACCAGAATGGGAAGGCCATGTCACGCTCGAATTCTCAAATACAACCCCCCTGCCGGCCAAGATCTATGCGGGCGAGGGGTGCGCGCAGATGCTGTTCTTCGAAAGCGACGAGGTCTGCGCCACATCCTACAGGGATCGCGGCGGCAAGTATCAGGGTCAGCGTGGTGTGACCCTGCCGCGAACCTGAGCGCGGTCGCCGCAAAACTGTCATTGTTTCCGCCTATCCTCGCCTGAGAACTCGCCGGTCGCCTGATCCCCTGAAAACCGGCAGCACGGAGCGCATTGCATGAAATTTCGCTTTCCCATCTTCATCATCGACGAAGACTACCGGTCGGAAAATGCCTCCGGCCTCGGTGTGCGTGCACTGGCGTCCGCCATCGAAGCCGAGGGCATGGAAGTCATCGGCGTCACCAGCTATGGCGATCTGAGCTCGTTTGCCCAGCAGCAAAGCCGGGCCAGCGCGTTCATCCTGTCGATCGACGACGAGGAATTCGACGTCGATTCGCCCGAGGATGTCGCCGGCGCGATCAAGAACCTGCGCACGTTCATCGGGGAACTGCGGTTTCGCAACGCCGACATCCCGATCTACCTCTACGGCGAGACCCGCACCTCCGAGCACATTCCGAACGACATCCTGCGCGAGCTGCACGGGTTCATTCACATGTTCGAGGACACGCCCGAGTTCGTGGCGCGTCACATCATCCGCGAGGCCCGCAGCTACGTCGATAGTCTGCCGCCACCGTTTTTCCGCGAACTGGTCAAGTACGCCCAGGATGGCTCCTACTCATGGCACTGCCCCGGGCATTCGGGCGGCGTGGCGTTTCTCAAGAGCCCCGTCGGACAGATGTTTCATCAGTTCTTCGGCGAAAACATGCTGCGCGCCGACGTCTGTAATGCGGTGGATGAGCTCGGGCAATTGCTCGACCACACCGGCCCGATCGCCGAATCCGAACTCAACGCGGCACGGATTTTCCATGCGGATCACTGTTATTTCGTCACGAACGGCACATCGACCTCCAACAAGGTGGTCTGGCACGCGAACGTGGCCGCAAACGATATCGTGGTGGTCGATCGCAACTGCCACAAATCGATCCTGCACGCGATTACGATGACGGGTGCGATCCCGGTGTTTTTGCGTCCCACCCGGAATCACCTCGGCATCATCGGCCCAATTCCGCTCTCGGAGTTCGAGCCCGAAAATATTCAGCGCAAAATCGAAGCCAACCCGTTCGCGCGGGCAGTCAAGGACAAACAGCCCCGCATCCTGACGCTCACACAAAGTACATACGACGGCGTGATCTACAACGTCGAGATGATCAAGGCCAAGCTTGGCAACATGATCGACACGCTTCATTTCGACGAAGCCTGGCTGCCGCATGCGGCCTTCCATGAGTTCTACCGTGATATGCACGCGATCGGGCCGGACCGCCCCCGCAGCCCCAAGGCGATGGTGTTCGCGACGCACTCGACGCACAAACTGCTTGCCGGGATTTCGCAGGCATCGCAAATCATTGTGCAGGAATCCGAGTCGCGCAAGCTTGACCGCAATATTTTCAACGAGGCCTACCTGATGCACACGTCGACCTCGCCGCAGTACGCGATCATCGCGTCGTGCGACGTCGCCGCGGCCATGATGGAAGCGCCGGGCGGTACGGCGCTGGTCGAGGAAAGCATCCGCGAGGCGCTCGACTTCCGCCGTGCAATGCGCAAGGTTGACCTGGAATACGGCGACAACGACTGGTGGTTTCAGGTCTGGGGTCCTGAGCGACTTGTGGGCTCGGGGATTGGCACCCAGGACGACTGGATGCTTGAATCCAATGGGCACTGGCACGGGTTTGGCGACCTCGCCCCCGATTTCAACATGCTCGATCCGATCAAGGCGACGATCGTTACCCCCGGGCTGGATATGTCGGGCAGCTTTGGCGACACGGGCATTCCGGCGGCACTGGTCTCGAAGTTCCTGACCGAGCGCGGCGTGGTGGTGGAAAAGACGGGCCTCTATTCCTTTTTCATCATGTTCACGATCGGCATCACCAAGGGCCGCTGGAACACGTTGCTCACGGCGCTCCAGCAGTTCAAGGACGACTATGACCGTAACCAGCCGATGTGGCGCATCCTGCCGGACTTCTGCAAGGGGCATCGCGCTTACGAGCGCATGGGTCTGAAGGATCTGTGCCAGCAAATTCACGAGGCCTACCGCAAACATGACGTTGCGCGGCTGACCACCGAGATGTACCTCAGCGATATGATCCCGGCGCTCAAACCGTCGGACGCCTTCGCGAAGATGGCGCACCGCGAGGTCGAGCGCGTGGCGATCGATCAGCTCGAGGGCCGCGTGACGGGGGTACTGCTCACGCCCTATCCTCCCGGCATTCCGCTGCTGGTTCCGGGCGAACGCTTCAACAAGACGATCGTGCAGTATCTGCAGTTCGCGCGCGAGTTCAACGAAAAGTTCCCGGGGTTCGAAACCTATATCCACGGCCTCGCCGACGAGCTCGATGCGGACGGGGGCAAGCGCTACTACGTCGATTGCCTGATCGAGGAGTAGCGCGTCAGCGCGTATCGCAACATGGCCGATGCCGGGTATGACGTCGCGGTGATTGGCGCAGGGGCGGCCGGCATGATGTGTGCCGGCGTCGCGGCGCAGCGTGGCCGGCGCGTGGTGCTGATCGATCACGCAGCCCGGCTCGCGGAAAAGATCCGGATATCGGGTGGTGGCCGCTGCAATTTCACCAACCGCAGCGTTGGACCGGAGAACTTTATTTCGGCCAATCCGCAATTCGCACGGTCGGCCCTGGCGACGTACGCCCCGGCGGAGTTTGTCGCGCTGGTCAACCGCTATCGCATCGCGTGGCACGAAAAGCATCGCGGCCAGTTATTCTGCGACGACAGCAGCGAACAAATCATCGAGATGCTGCGTGAGGAATGCGAGCGCGGCGGGGTGCACTGGCGCATGCCCTGCAGCGTCGCAGCCGTGGCCCGTGAGGCGGACGGTTTTCGGCTGGATACCACTGCCGGGCCGTTGCAGGCCACGCGGGTGGTCATCGCCACCGGCGGGTTGGCGATTCCGCAGCTGGGCGCCACCGATTTTGGTCTGAAAATCGCACGCCAGTTCGGACTCAAGGTGGTCGATCCCAGGCCGGCGCTGGTTCCCCTGACTTTTGACACGGAAGCCTGGGCGCCCTACGCGGCTCTGGCCGGCGTGGCGATCGAGGCCGGTGTGAGCGCCGGGCAGGGTAAAACTCGCCAGCAGTTCGTCGAGGACGTGCTCTTTACCCATCGCGGCTTGTCGGGCCCGGGCATCCTGCAGATTTCAAGTTACTGGCAACCGGGTGAGGCGATCGAGCTGGATCTCGCCTCGGGTGCGGATATCGGTGAGTCGCTGGTCCGCGCCAAGGCAGGCAGTCGCCAGCAACTCTCCTCCGTGCTGTCATCTTTATGGCCACGTCGCCTGACCGATCAGTGGCTTGGGTCGAGCGGGTCCCTTCGCCTGGCCGACGCGCCGGATCGCGTCCTTCGGGATCTCGGTGCTCGCATCCATGCCTGGCGGCTTGTTCCGTCGGGGACGGCCGGGTTTCGCAAGGCGGAAGTCATGCGTGGCGGGGTGGACACGCGTGAGCTCGAACAGCGCAGTCTTGAGTCCCGCAAGGCGCCGGGACTGCATTTCATTGGCGAAGTGGTCGATGTGACGGGGTGGCTCGGAGGGTACAACTTTCAGTGGGCCTGGTCCTCGGCGGTCGCCTGCGCCCGAAGCCTCTGATATTGCGCGACGCGCGCCGGCCCGAAGGTTGTGGGCAGCAGCGGTTTCGCGGTATGCTTCCAATGCTGCGAACGCACAATGCGGGAGAGCGCAATCCGCCGTCAGGATCGCCGCCGAAGGCGCAATTCGCCCAGAATCGCTCAGGCTCCCCATACCGCACTGTGCATTGGCTGCGCGCACCCCTGCGCGCGGCCAGCGTAACGCTCTGGAGAGACCCGCGGCTCTAAGGCCAAGACGGGCGCCGAAGGTGCACACCCGGTCCTTGCCGGGGCAACTCTCAGGCAAAAGGACAGAGGGGCGGATTGACTGCAATTGCTGGTGCCGTTGTGCATCGGCGGTTTGCGGTTTTGCCGATCACCCCTCACGGAGCGCCCGATGTCATCTTCTGCACTGAAACAAACCCCACTGGCTGAAGTCCATCTCGCCGCCGGGGCCCGGATGGTCGACTTTGGCGGTTGGTTCATGCCGGTCAATTACGGATCCCAGATTGAAGAGCACCACGCCGTGCGCGCGGATTCGGGGCTGTTCGACGTTTCGCACATGCTGAACGTCGACGTCACGGGTGCCGATGCCACGGCTTACCTGCGTCTCCTGCTCGCGAACGATGTTGCGCGCCTGACCACACCAGGCAAGGCGCTTTACTCGTGCATGCTCAATCCACAGGGCGGCGTGATCGACGACCTGATCGTCTACTTTTTTACCTCCACGGATTTTCGCCTTGTCGTTAACGCCGGGTGCGCTGACAAGGACATCGCGTGGATGCGCCGTGTCGCTGCCGCCCGGCGCCTTCGTGTCGAAATACTTCCCCGCCGGGATCTGGCGATGGTCGCTGTCCAGGGGCCGAACGCGCGCGAGAAGGTCTGGGCTGCCCGACCGGCGTGGCGTGCCGCATCGGAGTCGCTCAAGCCGTTCAGCGCGGCGCGCGTCGACGACACCTTGGTGGCGCGTACCGGTTATACCGGTGAGGATGGTTTCGAGATTGCCTTGCCGGCGGGTGAGGTTGCCGTGCTGTTTAAGGACTTGGTCGCACAGGGCGTAAAGCCCTGCGGCCTTGGTGCGCGCGACACCCTTCGCCTTGAGGCCGGCATGAATTTATACGGGCAGGACATGGACGAACTGGTTGCGCCCGACCAGGCCGGTCTGACATGGACGGTTTCGTTCACTGACTCAGAGCGGGATTTCATCGGTCGAAAGGCGATTGAGCAATTCGCGGATCCAAAAGCATTCCTTGGTCTGCGCCTGTTGGATCGCGGCGTGATGCGCAGCCATATGGTCGTGCGCACGCCTTCGGGCGAAGGCGAGGTGACAAGCGGCACAATGTCGCCGACACTGGGATATTCGATTGCATTCGCCCGCTTGCCGCAGGTTGCGAAACCGGGCGACGCGGTGCAGGTCGAGATACGCGGGCGGTGGGTCGATGCGCAGGTCTGCGCATTGCCGTTCGTGCGCAATGGCAAGGCTGTTCAGCACGGCAACTAACATTCAATTTTCATCAGGAGCAGTCAATGAGCATTCCCAGCGATCGCAGATACGTCAGTTCACACGAATGGATCAAGGCTGAGGGGGACGTCATGCTGGTCGGCATCACCGGCCCGGCGCAAGAACAACTTGGCGACCTGGTCTTTGTGGGGGACGTTCGCGTGGGAGCCCGCCTTGCCGCAGGCGCCACCGCAGGGGTCGTGGAGTCAGTCAAGGCCGCTTCCGATATCTACGCCCCCATCGCCGGAGAAGTCATTGCGTTCAACGACGCACTGAACGATTCGCCGGATCTGATCAATGGTGATCCCTATGGGACCTGGATCTTCAAGCTCAAGCCTAACAACGCCGCCGACGCGAACGGACTTCTCGATGCCGCCGGTTACCAGGCCATTGCCGACGCCAGCTAGGATCTCCAAATGTCTTTTGCACCTGATACCTCGCACGAGTTCATCCCGCGCCACATCGGTCCGGGCGCGGCCGACCAGGCGCGCATGCTGGAACGGATCGGCGCATCGTCGCTCGACGCGCTGATGGACGAAGTCGTCCCGGCCAGTATTCGCATGACACGGGCGCTGAACCTGCCTGGTCCGCGCGGCGAGGCCGACGTGCTGGCCGAAATGAAAGCCATTGCATCGGCGAATCAAGTCTTTCGCAGCTACATCGGGCAGGGCTACTACGGTACGCGCACGCCCAACGTGATCCTGCGCAACATTCTCGAAAATCCCGCCTGGTATACGGCCTATACGCCTTATCAGCCAGAGATTTCGCAGGGTCGTCTCGAGGCCATCCTGAACTACCAGACGATGGTGGCCGATCTGACCGGGCTCGATATCGCGAACGCCTCACTGCTCGACGAAGGCACCGCGGCGGGGGAGTCCATGACCCTCGCGCGCCGGGCGTCCTCTGTGGCGAGCAATGTGTTTTTCGTGTCGTCACATTGCCATCCGCAGACGATCGAGGTGGTTCGTACCCGGGCAGACGGTCTGGATATCGAGGTCGTGGTGGGCGACGAGGCGCAGGGTGTACCGGATTGTTTTGGTGTGCTTCTGCAGTATCCGCATTCTCTTGGCGGCGTATCGGACTATCGCAGCCTCGCCGACAAAATACACGCCCAGGGCGGCATCGTGGCGTGTGCGACCGATCTGCTGGCGCTCGCGCTGTTATCCCCGCCGGGTCACTGGGGCGCGGATATCGCGATCGGATCAGCGCAGCGGTTTGGCGTTCCCTTCGGGTTCGGCGGTCCGCATGCCGGCTTCATGGCGTGCAAGGATGCGTTCAAGCGCAACATGCCGGGGCGATTGGTTGGCGTATCGAAGGATGCGCAGGGCATGCCGGCGCTTCGCTTGGCGCTACAGACGCGCGAGCAGCACATTCGGCGCGAAAAAGCGACGTCCAATATTTGTACGGCGCAGGTGTTGTTGGCTGTGATGGCCAGCATGTACGCACTGTGGCATGGCCCGGCGGGCATCACTGCGATCGCGCGCCGAGTCCACGCGACCACGGCCGCGCTGCGTCGTGGTTTGATCGACGCGGGCGTCGGCGTGGTCAATACGACCTATTTCGACACGCTGCTCGTGAACACCGGCGCACTCACGTCACAGGTCATTCAGGCTGCGCGTCACGCGGCGATCAACCTGCGTCATGTCGATGCGGCGCACGTTGCGATCTCGCTTGATGAAACGGTCACACCCGAGGATGTACAGGAGTTGCTGAAATTGTTCGCGAACGCCTGCGCGCATCCCGTGCCGGCGCTCAAATGGGACGACGCATCTTCGTCTGCGCTGCCGGGGATACCCGAGGGCGTGCGCCGCGAGGGCCCGATCCTCGTGCACCCGATCTTCTCGAGCGTTCAGTCCGAAACCGACATGTTGCGCTACCTGCGCAAGCTCGCCGACAAGGATCTCGCGCTTGATCGCACGATGATTCCGCTCGGTTCCTGCACCATGAAACTCAACGCCACAGCAGAGATGATCCCGGTCACCTGGCCGGAGTTCGCCTGCATTCATCCTTTCGCGCCCGAGGACCAGGTGCGGGGATATCATGCACTGATTGAGCGTCTTGGGCACGATCTGTGCGAAATCACGGGTTACGACGCGATCAGCCTGCAGCCCAACTCGGGCGCGCAAGGCGAGTATGCCGGCCTGCTGGCGATTCGTGCCTATCACCGTTCCAATGGTCAGCAACAGCGCACGGTATGTCTCATTCCGTCGTCAGCGCACGGCACCAACCCCGCTTCGGCCAACATGGTCGGAATGCAGGTTGTGGTCGTGGCGTCGGATTCGCAAGGTAACGTGGATCTTTCCGACCTCCGCGCGAAGATCGAACAGGTTGGCGATCGCCTCGCGGCCCTGATGATCACCTACCCGTCGACCCACGGGGTCTTCGAGGAGTCGATCACCGGTATCTGCGAAATGATCCATGACGCCGGCGGTCAGGTCTACATGGATGGCGCAAACATGAACGCCATGGTGGGCATCGCCCAGCCGGGTAAATTCGGCTCTGATGTCTCACATCTGAACTTGCACAAGACCTTCTGTATCCCTCATGGCGGTGGTGGGCCCGGAGTCGGCCCGGTCGCCGTGCGCGCCCATCTGGCACCTTTTCTGCCGGGCGTCGTGTCGCAATATGGCACGCTCGACCCCGGCGCGCCCGTAGGGCCGGTGTCGGCGGCACCCTTCGGCTCGGCAAGCATCCTGCCGATCCCTTTTGTCTACATCGCGCTCATGGGCGCTGAAGGGTTGCGCAGGGCTTCCGAGGTGGCGATACTCAACGCGAACTACGTCGCCCGCAGGCTGGAGGCGCATTATCCCGTTCTTTACACGGGTCGCAACGGTCGGGTGGCGCACGAGTGCATTCTCGATCTGCGTCCACTCAAGGATGCCTCCGGAATATCCGCGGAGGATATTGCCAAGCGCCTGATGGACTATGGGTTCCATGCGCCGACGATGAGTTTCCCGGTGGCCGGCACGCTGATGGTCGAGCCGACCGAATCAGAAAGCCTCGCGGAACTCGATCGGTTCGTCGACGCGATGATCGCCATTCGCGAGGAAGTCGCGCAAATCGAACGCGGCGAGCGTGATCGTGAAGACAACGTGCTGAAAAACGCCCCTCACACTGCGCAAATGCTGCTGGCTGACGAGTGGCATCATGACTATCCGCGCCAGCAGGCAGCGTACCCTGTTGCACACTTGCGCGAAAGCAAATACTGGCCTCCGGTCGGGCGGGTGGATAACGCGTGGGGCGATCGCAACCTGGTTTGCGCCTGCCTGCCGATGGAAGCGTACGCTTAACGAGAGGAAGTCCGATCCCGACCGCGCCGGGGTTGATCCCTGGCGGATCGGGCTATTGCGGCGGGTTGTTGAGTTCCTTGGCGAACTCGGCAACTGCTTTCAGGAAAGACGCGACGAGTTCAGCCGCAGCGTCCTTGCCCATTCCTCCGTAGGCATTGACGTCTGCGTCAAGCGCGGGCGTTCCCTCGCGCGTGATGTAGGCTCGCGCCATGCGCGTGCGCGTGTTCCAGTCGGCAATCGCCTTTGCGTCGGCGGGCTTGGTCGCAGCGAATCGCGCGCGCATCAGGATATCGTCGCAGGTAGCATCGTCGCCACATCCGACAAAGCTGATTTCAAGCTTTGACGCGCCCGAATCGCCAGGGGCCACCACGAGCAACGGATCGCCCTGGGCATCGCGTGTTTCTTCGAATGCGTAACCGGTTTCGCGCAGGATTGTCGCAATCACGGACGGCGCAAGGTGCCGCATTGCGGCGGCTTCGTCCGGGCTGTCCTGCACAGTGGCTGGTTCGTCCGAGTACCAACCCGGTGGAATCACGTGACCAATTGCGGAAATCAGTGTGGCAGCGCTGATCGTCTGGCCATTGAGTTTGAAGTCCGCCCCATCGAAACGCAACCGGCTGATCATTGTGTTGCCGTCGAGTTTTCCGATGTTCAGTTTGCTGGCCATCTGGATCAGGCCACGCACCTCGCGTTCTGCGCGCTGCCGCGCCTGAGAGCGACTCGTCGCCCCTTCCTGGAGCAAATCGGTCCAGAGGGTCGCGATCATCGGACGGGAAATCGTCAGGGTCAGTTCAAGCGACTGGAGCGGATTACCCGTCAACCCGATGCCGCTGGGAAGCAGCGCGGTGCGGACAAGCCCGGCATTGATTTCCAGCCGGCTTTCGCCGCTCGGTACCCTCCACACGATCGGTCCGATTCGGATTCCCGGACTGTTGGGGAGCAGCGCCCCGACAATCTGCCAGAATTGCTTGATGTCCGCCTGGGATACAAGTGCGGAATCCGCTGCGCTGGACATCGAGCGCAGGACCATTTCGTGATAGAGACTGACGAGCGCCAGTGTGGCATCGCCGCCGAAACGGTCGAAGCCGATGACCGATTTCAGGGATCCCCAGTTGTTGTCGTTTACTGAGATCGATCCTACGTCGTGACGAAACTCGCCGCTTACGACCGGCCCCTCTTCGTTGATTGCGAACTGCGATTCCACTTGACGCAGGCCGATTTTGGGAATGTCGGGCAAGACAAGCGTGATGTTTTCGACGGTAACTCCGCTTTTGCCGATTGGCACTGCCACGGCACCACGCCGGTTATCCGTGAATCCCCGAATGCCTTTGAACTGAATATTGGCTTTATCGGTGACCACACCCAGGCTTGCGAGAGTCAGATCTGCACGTGTCCACGATAACTGCGGGCCAAGGCTGGCTTTGAACTGACCGCCGCCGAGCGTCAGGCGCACGGCCCCCCGCGCAAGTTCCAGCGGGGCCAGCGTCCAGTTCAGGGCCGAGGTGCCGTCAAACTGCACGCGGATGGTGCCGTCAAGCGCTGCGCGGTTCGGCGCAAGGCGCAGCGATTGTTCGCTGAAGGGCGTCGATGCGAGCGTGGTCCGGATCGAGGCGAGGTAGCCTTGCCACTGGCCCCCTTGAAGCAGATCAGGCAAAGGACCATGCCGGATATCACTGACAAAGAGCATTTCCGGGTTGGTGCTCCTGTCGGCAAGCCCGGTGAGCTCAAGGGCGTAATTCGCCTGGGATGAGAAGACGCCGCGAATATATCGGCGCTGCACGACGCGCGCGTGGTCCGGCCATGAGGTGGCAAGGCGCGCATTGATCGCATCAACGGCAGCGTTGGCTTCGGCCTCAATGCGTCCGCCCACATACCAGCTGGCGCCGGTATAGCCCCCAAGGATCAGGATGACGAGGGCGGCAAGAGCGCCCAGCAGTTTGTTCTTCATGGGTTGACCGTGCTTTCCCGGGGCATCGACGCATTGCGGCGTCGGTAGTGGACCAGATCGTAGGGTAGACCGTTTTCGGCGGGCTGTGGCGACCGCGAGACTTCAACCCAGTCGACCGGGTCGATCGGATCGAAGAACGCGTCACCATCGACATCGATGCCGATCTCGGTGGCAACGATGCCGTCGGCCAGCGCGAGTGCCTGCCGGTAGACCTGCGCGCCGCCAATCACGAACGCGCGGGGCGCACTGGCGATGAGTTCCAGGGCCCCGGGAAGGCTCTGGACGAACTCAGCGCCTTCTGCCACGCGGGACTTGTCGGCAGAAATGACGATATTGCGGCGACCGGGCAAGGGCCGCCCGAGCGAGTCCCAGGTTTTGCGGCCCATGATGATCGGATTGCCCATCGTCGTGCGCCTGAAGTGCGCCATGTCCCCTGGCAACTTCCAGGGCAGAGTGTTATCCCGTCCGATGACGCGATTGCGGGCGTAGGCGACGATCAGGTTCAGATCCATGGACGTTTCGCTCGCGTGGTGTCGGGCTAAACCGCGACTGGCGCCTTGATGTGCGGGTGGTGCTGATAATCGTGAATCACGAAATCATCGTATTCATAATCAAACAGGGTCGGGGGCCGTCGGCGGATTTCCAGCGTGGGGTAGGGGTGAGGCGTGCGTGCCAGCTGCTGTTCGACCTGATCGAAGTGATTGTTGTAGAGGTGGCAGTCGCCGCCGGTCCAGATGAAATCGCCGACTTCAAGATCGCATTGCTGGGCGACCATATGGGTCAGCAGCGCGTAGCTTGCGATGTTGAAAGGAACGCCGAGGAAGATATCGGCGCTGCGCTGGTAAAGCTGGCAGGAAAGCTTTCCCTGCGCGACGTAGAACTGAAAGAATGCATGGCAGGGTGGCAGTGCCATATTGCCGATTTCGCCAACATTCCAGGCCGAGACGATCATGCGGCGGGAGTCTGGCGAGTTGCGGATCTGGTCGAGGATTTGGGAGATCTGGTCGATGCTGCGGCCATCCGGAGTGGGCCAGGAGCGCCATTGCACGCCATAGACCGGGCCAAGGTCGCCGTCCGCGCGCGCCCATTCATTCCAGATCGTGACGCCTCGCTCCTGAAGCCATCGCACGTTGGAGTCACCGCGCAGGAACCAGAGTAACTCCAAGAAGATACTGCGCGTGTGCAACTTTTTGGTCGTCACCAGCGGGAAACCTTCCTGCAGGTTAAAGCGCATCTGGTACCCGAACACTGAGCGCGTGCCGGTGCCTGTGCGATCGGATTTATCCACGCCGGTCGCGTAGACATGACGCATGAAGGTTTCGTACTGGTCCATGTGTGGGTGCTGATCAGGCTTGCGGGGACTGCGGGCTACCGGTTTCCAAAATTTTGACTGACCAGTCGATCGTCGCGGTGTGCGAAAGCATTGCCGTGGCAGAGCAGTATTTTTCGTGGGAAAGGTGAATCGCGCGCTCGACCGCAGCCTGAGCGAGGTTACGCCCTGCAACGGTGAATTCGAAATGGATGTGTGTGAAGACCTTCGGGTCGGCTTCGGCGCGCTCTGCCTTGAGCGCGACTGAGCAGCCGCTGACGGCATGGCGGCCGCGCTTTAGGATCAGAACGACATCGTAAGCAGTGCAACCGCCCGCGCCGATCAGCATCATTTCCATGGGACGCGGTGCGAGATTGTTGCCACCGCCCTCCGGAGCGCCGTCCATGGCCGCGATGTGCCCGGTGCCCGTGCGCGCGACGAACAGCATCCCGTCGGGGCCACCCCAGTCAATTCTGCATTCCATGCCGGAACCCTCATTTTCAAAACAGGAATCATAAACCGTTTGGCTGCTGCAGGGATGCCGGCCAGGCGCGGGCAGGCGGATGGTCTCCGTCTGCTGGGCGCGGTAAAATGCCACTGCGGTCGTTCGCAAAGTCCGCTTCAAGCAAATACAACCAGAAGGCGCACCGGCAAAACGCGCGGTGCGGCATTAAAGGTCTATGTCAAAGCATACTCATCCCATCGCGTCAGATCATCCAGGGTTGCGTCGCCAGGTCGGCTGGCTTGATCCGGTGATCGCCGAACTCGACATCGCCTTGCAAGTGCTTGGCGGCGGCGTCACCGCCGGCCGGCCCAACCCGGCGGGTCCGCGTCCCCGCGATGAACCCGACCTTGGCGACGATGCGCAGCGTGAGCACGCCGCTGGCCTCATGCGCGTCAATCACGTCGGCGAGATCTGCGCGCAGGCCCTGTATCGCGGGCAGGCGTCGGTGTGCAAGGATCAGGAAACGGCCCAGCTCCTGCAAACCGCTGCGCGCGAGGAGGTCGATCACCTTGCTTGGTGCGGCCAGCGGCTGACTGAACTGAACAGCCGTCCGAGCCTGCTCAATCCACTCTGGTACGCAGGTGCCTTTACTCTGGGTCTGATCGCTGGTCGGGCCGGGGTTGGGCCGAATCTCGGGTTCATGGCGGAAACCGAGCGCCAGGTGGAAGCGCACCTGGAAGATCATCTGCAGAAATTGCCCCCCGGGGATGATCGCTCCAGGCGCATTGTCGAGCAGATGAAGCAGGATGAAATCGGGCACCGCGTGACCGCCGAGACTCATGGGGCTACGCCGCTCCCCGCTCCGGTGCGTGGACTGATGAAGCTGATGTCGAAGGTCATGACCACGACCGCGTACAGGGTCTGACTACGATTGGTTACATGTTGTTGCGATGCACAAATACAACAGCCTCCCCCAGCTATCATCTGAAACAACAAAGATCTTGCATTGCACAAAAATCTGCTCTATGATTCAACTCATGGAAGTTAGGTTCCGGTTGCAGTCAAGGTAAGTCCACTGCAAATGTCTGTCAGGCGCGGCGCAAGCCCCTGCAGATTCCGCTACCCAGCTTGCCACGGTTGTCTCCTCCACCCTCCTCCTTTGGTGGATTTAGCCCAAGACCGCAAGGTCTTGGGCTCTTTTTTGTTCTTCTGCAGCCAGGGCCTGGAAGTCACCATGCCCTGATGTCTGGCGTTTCGGGTTTGCCGTTTCGGCGTTAGCGCAATGCTTCGCAACAGAGCAGAGCACCACGCGAGCAGAGCACCACGCGATCGCAGCGCTCTGCAGCACAACCAGTTAGCCGCTTGCCAGCTTCCTGACCCAATGCGCCGTTGAAGGATCGTAGGGGCTGACCCCCGGGTCGCTGCCCAGCGCGTCCAGGCGGCGCTCAAGATCATTGGCGAGTTGTTTGCCAAACTCCACCCCCCATTGGTCGAACGGGTTGATACCCCAGAGAACCCCTTCGGTGAACACTTTGTGCTCGTAGAGCGCAAGGGTTGCGCCAAGGTGTGCGGCGTCCAGGCGCGGCAGCACGATCAGCGTCGAGGGCCGCCCGCCCGGATGGACCCGATGGCGCGCGAGTTCTTCGGCCCGTTTTGGATCGCTGACGGTGCGCTGCACTTGCGCCAGCGCCTGTTCGTACGATTTACCCTCAAGCAATGCCGCCCGCTGAGCCAGGCAGTTGGCAATCAATAACCTGTGATGGCGCGCGTGGCGGTGATCGGGCTTGGCGCACAGGATGAAGTCGACGGGAGCACCCCTCGCGTCCTGATGTAGCCACTGGAAAAAGGTGTGCTGCGCGTCCGTGCCTGGCATACCCCAAACGACCGGGCTGCTCGGCAGATCTAAGGGCGTGCTGTCACGCTGGGCCGATTTGCCAAGGGATTCCATCTCCAGTTGCTGGAGCCACGGCACCAGATTGCGCAGGCGCGCGTCATAGGGGCAAAGCGCGAAAGATGCCCAGCCCAGCACGCTGCAGTTCGCGACGGCGGCAAGCGCCATCTGGATAGGCGCGTTTGCGCTGACCGGAGCGCTGCGAAAGTGCTCATCCATCGCGGCCGCGCCGGCGAGCATCTCCTGGAATTTTTCCAGCCCCAGCGCGAGGGCGATCGGCAGACCGATCGAAGACCATATCGAGTAGCGGCCGCCGACCCAGTCCCAGAATTCAAAGATGTGATCGTCAGAGATGCCGAATTCGCGTGCGGCCTTTGGGTTCGCCGTGACGGCCACGAAGCGCTCCAGAGGATTCTGGATTCCCGCGGCGCGCAGCCAGTCGATCGCGCAGGCGGCGTTGGCCAGTGACTCCGTTGTAGTGAACGACTTGGACGACACGATGATCAGGGTGTCTTGCGGGTCGAGACCTTCCAGCGCTTCAGTGATCGCATGCGCATCGACGTTAGAGGCAAAACGGATCTTGCGCCGCCCACCCCCGCCGCCCAGGGCCTGAACCGCCAGGCGCGGCCCCCAGTCGCTGCCGCCGATGCCCAGATGGACCACGTTGCGGTAGCGGTTGAGGGCATTGGCCTGTTCCACGAAATTCGCCAGACGGGCTCGCTGCTGCAGGATCACGGCCGCGACGGACGCAGGCGGTTGGGGCGCGCGCAGCGCCGTATGCCAGGCGGCACGATCCTCGGTCCAGTTGATGTGTTCGCCTTCAAAGAGCCCATTGCGCAGGCGGTCGAAATCCTGCTGCTGCAGCAACGCTTCGCCGGCCCGTGTGAGGTCAGCGGAGTGCAGTTGCGTGCTGAGGTCGATATCAATATCCGCGGCGTGAATCACGCGAAGCGCGTCTGGTTTGAGAGTCGCCGAGTGAACCGCGCGTGAAAATTCCTGCCAGGCGGGAGACTTGGAAAGTGCGCTCATGATGGTGGCCGGTTGTTCAGAAGGGGAGATGGGCGTCTGGAGCAAGTCGCTTGAGCTCCGTGCGGAACGCGTCCTGGATTCTGGCGAGCGCCTCGGGAGTGTCACCCTCGAAACGCAGCACGATCACAGGGGTCGTGTTGGATGCGCGCGCCAGACCAAAACCATCCGGATATTCGGCGCGAACGCCGTCGATCGTGATCAGTTCGCTCGCGCCGGCAAACCTGGCTTCACGCTGCAGGCGCTCGATCACGGCATGCGGCTCGCCTTCCTTCATTTCGATCTTCAGTTCGGGTGTGGAAACGCCCTGCGGCAGGCTTTCAAGCACCGCCGACGCATCCGCTGACCGCGAGAGAATCTCGAGCAAACGTGCGCCTGTGTACAGGCCATCGTCAAAGCCGTACCAGCGCTCTTTGAAGAACGTGTGGCCGCTCATTTCGCCCGCCAGAGGGGCACCGGTTTCGGCGAGCTTGGCCTTGATGAGCGAGTGACCGGTTTGGCACATCAGCGGCACGCCACCCGCCTTGCGGATTTCAACTGCGACATGACGGCTGCACTTGACGTCGTAGATGATGGTTTCGCCGGGGCAGCGGGAAAGCACATCGCGCGCGTAGAGGATCAACTGGCGATCGGGCCAGATGATCTCGCCGGACTTGGTCACTACGCCCAGGCGGTCGCCGTCGCCGTCGAACGCCAGGCCGATTTCGCAATCAGTGGTCTGAACGCAGCGGATCAGATCCTCAAGATTATGGGGGTCGGCCGGATCGGGATGATGGTTCGGAAACGTGCCGTCTACTTCACAAAACAATTCGGTCACTTCGCAGCCGAGTGCGCGGAACAGTTGCGGCGCGACCGCACCGGCCACGCCGTTGCCGCAGTCGACTGCGATTTTCATCGGACGTGCAAGCTTGATGCTGTCGACGACGCGCGCAAGGTAGGGCGTGAGAATGTCGACTTCACGCGCCTGTCCGGGCGCAGAGGCCAGCGCCGGACCCGCGAGGATCTGGTCGCGCAGCGCCGCAATTGCCGCGCCATGCAGTGTGCGACCGGCCATCATCATCTTGAAGCCGTTGTAATTTGGCGGATTGTGGCTGCCGGTCACGGCGACCCCGGAGCCGGTTTTG
The DNA here is from genome assembly GCA_020851995.1 of Burkholderiaceae bacterium. GTDB lineage: Bacteria > Pseudomonadota > Gammaproteobacteria > Burkholderiales > Burkholderiaceae_B > Zwartia. Next base: position 13,367 of record JADZBO010000119.1, on the reverse strand, counting down.
AGCGTGTGTGCCGCAAAGTAAACCAGCGGCGTCGGTACTTGCCCAACGTCGATGGACTCGATCCCGCCGTCGCGCATACCCGCTTGCAGCGACGCGGCAAGGGACGGGCTGCTGATCCGCCCGTCGCGTCCGACCACCATGGCGCGCACGCCTTCCGATCGGGCCTGGGCAGCCAGACCCTGCCCCAGCAGGCGGGCAAACTCGGGATTCAGTTCTTCGGGGACGATGCCCCGGATGTCATAGGCCTTGAAAGCGGCCCTGGGGAATTGGTTGGTGTCGGCCACGTTGATACTCCGAATCACAGAGGTGGGTACGCTTTGAGGGTAACCCTGTTAATGAATCTAGCTTTAGTTGGATTATCCCAGAAATATGGTCGTCGCATCGCGACCTGCGCGCGGGTGGTTCGTCCTGTCATGGCGGTTACCCTACAATGCGCTTTTACGGTCGTCCGGAAGGTGTGCGAGCGGGCTCAGACGGACCCGGTGCAGTGCTCGGGACGGCAACAAAATCAGGAAACAGCATGAATGTGATCGAGACATTGAAAGGTCTGGTCGGGGCCGAACACGTTCTGACCGGCGAGTCGGCGGCGCCGCTGCTGGTGGACTGGCGCGGTCGCTACCAGGGTGCGGCCATCGCTGTCGTCAGGCCGGCCACCACCGCCGAGGTCTCCGCAGTCGTGCGCCTTTGCGCGGAACACCGTATTCCCGTAGTGCCGCTGGGCGGCAACACGGGTCTGTGCGGGGGCGCCACGCCCGATCAATCCGGCAGCGCGCTGGTGCTCTCTCTGGCACGTATGACGCGAATCCGGGCGATCGATGCCGACAACGATACCATTACGGTCGAGGCTGGCTGCGTGCTTCAGAGCCTTCAGGAAGAGGCGCGCAAGGCGGATCGATTATTCCCGCTGAGCCTCGCGGCCGAGGGCAGTTGCACGATCGGAGGTAACCTCGCCACCAACGCCGGGGGCACGCAGGTGCTGCGGTACGGCAATGCGCGCGAACTCGCGCTCGGACTGGAGGTCGTCACCGCGAGCGGCGAAATCTGGAACGGCCTGCGCGGTCTGCGCAAGGACAACACGGGCTACGATTTGCGTGACCTGTTCATTGGCAGCGAAGGCACCCTGGGCGTCATCACCGCGGCCACGCTCAAGCTCTATCCTCTGCCGATCGCGCAGCGCACCGCGATGCTTGCGCTGAAATCACTTGATGACGCAGTGGCGTTCCTTTCGCGGGCCCGGGCCGGATTCGGCGCGTCGCTCACGGGCTTCGAAGTCATGGAAGGCGAGGTCCTCCAGGCGGTCGTCGGCCTGTTTACCCAGTTGCGGATTCCGTTTGAAGGAGCCTCGGCGCATTCGCCCTGGTTTGCATTGCTTGAGTTGTCAGACAGCGAAAGCGCGGAGCACGCCCAGAGCCGTTTCGAAGCCGTGCTGGGCGAAGCCATCGAGGACGGGTTGATTACGGACGCGGCGATCGCCGAAAACATCGCCCAGAGCAAGGCCATGTGGCACCTGCGGGAAAGTATTCCGCTGGCTGAGGCCGCCCTCGGAAAAAGTGTCAAGCATGACGTGTCGATTCCGATTTCCCGGATCGCCGAGTTCGTCCACACCACGAATGCCGCTCTGCAAGCGCATTTCAAGGGCGTCAAGCACGTGATTTTTGGCCATCTGGGTGACGGCAACCTGCACTACAACGTCGCGCCGGGCCCCGCGCAATCCGAGGGCCAAGTGCTGGGACAACAGGACGAGATCTACCAGCTTGTGCACGACAGCGTGCATGCCCACGGCGGCTCGATCAGCGCGGAGCACGGGGTGGGGCAACTCAAGCGCGACCAGCTGTTGCGCTATAAAAGCGCCCTGGAGTTGTCGCTGATGCGCAGCATCAAGAACGCTCTCGATCCGCTGGGGATCATGAACCCCGGCAAGGTACTGCAGTCCTGATGGCGGGTGCTTCATGCGTCGGCTGACCTGGCGATTCTGGTGGACGGCGCTCGTCCTGCTGACGCTCGCCCGGCTTGGGTTTGTCGCGTGGCAATGGCCCCGGGTCTCAGCCGTCAACGGCCTTTGGCCGGTGATGTGGGGCGGGTTGCGCTTTGACCTGGTGATCCTTGGCATGATGATTGCGCTGCCGGCCGGGCTTTCACCCTGGTTCGGGCAGTTTGCGCTCGCCGAGCGGTTGACCGTGTGGTGGTACCGGATCTGCTGGTTTCTGCTCGTATTTTTCGAGGTGCTCACGCCGCAGTTCATCATTGAATACGACTCGCGCCCAAACCGGATCTTTTTCCAGTATCTGGGGCATCCGCGCGAAGTGTTCGGGATGATCTGGGAAGGCTATCGCGGGGTGCTCATCGGTGCGCTGGCGCTGATCGGGCTGCTCGTCTGGATCGGGTTTCGGCTGCTGCGGCCTGGTCGTCCCGACCGGGCCCTGCGCTGGTGGCTGCGCCCGATAGTGTGCCTGGCGCTGGTCGCCTTCTGCGTGATGTCGATCCGCGGGACACTCGATCACCGTCCCATCAACGCCGCAACGGTGGCTTTCGGCAACGATGCGATGGTCAACACGCTTCCACTCAGCGGGTTCTGGAACGTGGTCAATGCCGCCTACATGGCGACCAACGAAAAATCCGCGTTTGACCTTTACGGCAAGATGCCTGTGGAGGAAGCCACGCGCCTGGTACGCGAGGCAGCGGGTCTGGAGGGGGCGCCGATGGATGCGCGACTTCCCTCGTTGCACTTTCAGCGATCCACCTCCCCCAGGGATAAGCCCCTGAATCTGGTCATCATCATTCAGGAAAGTCTGGGCGCGCAGTACTCGGCGCGGCTAGGCGGACAGGGGCTTACGCCGGCGCTGGATGCCCTGGCGGATCAGGGCTGGTGGTTTGAACGCGCCTATGCGACCGGCACGCGATCCGTGCGGGGTCTGGAGGCCATCACGACTGGTTTCCTGCCGACACCGGCCGATGCGGTGCTGATCCTGCCCAAGGCGGAAACCGGCTTTTTCACGCTGGGCGAACTGCTTGGCCGCCACGGCTATTTCTCGCGCTTCGTGTACGGAGGAGAGGCGCATTTTGACAACATGCGCAGCTTTTTTCTGGGGAATGGCTTCGACGAGGTCGTCGATCGGCCAAAGTTCGTCGCCCCGCAGTTTGTCGGCTCCTGGGGCGCGAGCGACGAGGATATGTTCAATCAGGTCGATCGCCTGCTGCGCGATGATGCGCGCGCGGGGCGGCGGACCCTGACTGTCGCTTTCTCCGTTTCCAATCATTCGCCGTGGGAATATCCCCCGGGGCGCATCGAGCCGCAAGGGGATCCGGCGACCGTTGCCAATACGGTTCGGTACGCGGATTGGGCGCTGGGTGAGTTTTTTCGCAAGGCGCCCGAGGCTCCCTATTGGGAGAACACGGTGTTTCTGATCGTGGCCGACCACGACGCGCGTGTCTCGGGTAGCCTGGTTCCCGTTCGGCATTTTCATATTCCCGCGCTGATCCTCGGTCCGGGCATTGCACCAAAATCCGATCGGCAGATCATCAGTCAGGTTGATCTGGCACCAACCCTGTTGTCGCTCATTGGTCTGGATACCGTGCATCCGATGCTGGGACACGACCTGACACGAGGCGGCGGCAACCGCGCGATGATGCAGTTTGGCGACAACTACGGCTACCTGTCGGGTGACAGGCTGGTCGTGCTGGAACCCGGGAAGCCGCCGCGTAACAGTCGCTATGTTGCGCCCGCCGAGTACACACCGGTGGATCCGGATCCCGCACTCGAGCGCGAGGCGCTCGCCCATGTGCTCTGGCCCAGCTGGGCGTATGCGGCGGAGCGCTATGCATTGCCGCCGCAGCCAAAGTAGCGATCGGATACCGTTCCTGGCGGTCGGTATCCGTGTATGCATGGGCTGCCCGGGCAGCTGTCCGCCGCGCGTTGGCGGCCGCCCTCAGACACGCTGGCAGCGCGGGCAGTAATAGGTGGCCCTCTGTCCCTGCACGATCCGGCGAACCGGCGTGGTGCAGGCCCGACAGGGCTGGCCGTCGCGTTCATAGACTGCTGCGTGCAGGTCAAAATACGCCCCTGGCTCGTTGTCGGCACCGACATAATCGCGCAGGGTACTGCCGCCGGATTCCAGCGCGTCGGTCAGCGTCTGACGAATCGCCTGGACCAGCCGTGCGCAGCGCACGGCTGAAAGGCGGCCGGCCGCAGCGCGCGGATGAATCCCGGCCCTGAACAGGCTTTCCGAGGCATAGATATTTCCCACACCCACGACGACATCCCCGGCCAGCAGCGCTTGTTTGACCGGAGTTTTGCGTCCCGCAAAGCCTTTATGCAGCCACTGGGCGTCAAATTTCGGGTCAAATGGCTCGATGCCCAGCCCACGCAGCAAGGCGTGCTGTTCCACGGGTCCGTCTTCCACAGGGTGCCACAGCACTGCGCCAAAGCGCCGCGGATCATGCAGCCGCAGAGTGGCGTGTTCGAACTGCCACTCCACATGGTCGTGTTTGCGCAGCAACGCGCCGTTCTGGACGCTGCGCACCGATCCGGACATCCCGAGATGCACCAGTTGTGTGCCGCGGTCGAATTCCATCAGCAGGTATTTGCCCCGCCTGCGACAGGCGCGCATGATTTGCCCCTCGACCCGTGTCTGAAGGTCGGGCGGAATCGGCCAGCGCATCCGGGATTCGTGAACAATCAGCCTTGTCAGACGCTGACCTGTTGCAACGGCGTCAATTCCTCGGCGAGTTGTCTCGACTTCGGGTAGTTCTGGCATGGCTCGATGCTAACATCCGGTCACAGTGTCAGCTGATTGTGCCATCAACCAGGCGGGTCGCGTGAAGTCGGTGTCTTTTCTTTCGTTCAGGAATTTTGCGCTCGCCAGCGGTGCGTTGCTCGTGTCCGGGCTGCTCGGGCATGTTGCATGGGCGCAGGGTGTACAGCCCGCGGGTCAACTGCGCGGCGTCACCCAGAATATGCCTCTCCAGGTCAAACCCCTGGCCCGCGAGCAGGAGGTCATTCGGCTGCGTCCGGGCGAGCTCCCGGAGGTCACGCTGACCTCGGGGATGCTTTACCGCATCCTGGCCGCCGAGATTTCCTATCAGCGGGGGCAGTATGTCGCGGCGGGCTCGACCATGCTGGAGCTTGCGCGCGAGACGGGCGATCGGCGCCTTGCCAAGCGCGCAATCGAGTTTTACCTTGCCGGCGGCAGCCTGCCCGGTGCGCTTGAGGCTGCGCGCGCCTGGGTCAGGGTTTCACCGGACGACCCCGAGGCCGTGTCGACCGAGCTCGCCCTGGCGGCTGCGGCTGGACAGACGAGCGGGCTGGCGACGGCACTGCGCAAGCGGATTGACGAAGCCCAGGACAAATCCTCGGCGATCGGTCAGTCGGTCGCTGTACTCAGCCGGATGCCAGATAAGCGGGCGGCCCTCGATATCCTTGATCGTGCGGTCAACGAAAGCAAGGGGCGCAACCTGCTTGCCGCGCATCTTGCGCTGTCCGACATGGCACAGGCCGCCGGGGATGCGCCGCGCGCGCTTGCCGAAGCCAGGCTTGGCCTTGCGGTATCCCCGCGCTCGGAAGAGGCCGCGATGCGCGTCTTCGAGTACGGGATGGCGGTAGATCCTGAAAAAGCCCTGAAGGACGCGCGCTCTTTTGTCACCGCGCACCCCGCTTCGCGCCGGCTCCGACTGCTGATCGCCGGCCAGCTCGCTGAGCGGGGCGATTACGATGCGTCGCTGGCTGAGCTGCAATCCATGGCCAGGCGCTCCCCGGAGGATTTCGACCTTATTTTCATGCAGGCGCAAGTTGCCTACCGTGCCAAGCGCCTGGATCAGGCCCGTGCGCTGCTTGATCAATTCGTGTCGATTCAGACCCAGCGCCAGACTGCGGCGGCGGCTGGCTCAACCGACGCTCCCGCAGCGCTCGCTGACGCTTACCTTCTGCTGGCACGCATTGCAGAGGATCAGGGCCGTCTCGACGACGCGATCGTCCAGCTCGGCAAGATCGAAGAGCACGCAACCCGGTATACGTCGCGGATGCGTCAGGCTGCGCTGCGCGCGCGTCAGGGCAAGGTTGATGAGGCCCTTGCCATCATCGACGCCGCCAACCCTGGTGATGACGAGGAACTGGCGCTCGGGGTCCTGACGTCAGCGCAGATCTTGCGCGACGCCGGACGCCCGGCCGACGCGATCCGGCGCCTGAAGGCGGCCGAGGCCGAGTTGCCCGAATCCGTCGAGATCAAGTACGAACTGGCGATGCTCTATGAGCGCGAAAACAAACTGGCCGAGGCCGAGAAGTTGTTGCGCGAGGTGATCGCCATCGACCCCGGCCATGCGCATTCCTACAACGCGCTGGGCTATGCGCTGGCCGACCGCAACGTTCGCCTGCCCGAGGCGCTCGAGCTGATTACGCGCGCAATGGAAATCGCCCCGGAAGATCCGTTCATTATGGATAGCATGGGCTGGATCAAGTTCAGAATGGGCGATTTGAATGCCGCGCAGGATTTCCTCACGCGTGCTTATCGCAAGCGACCGGAAGCCGACATCGCGGCGCATCTTGGAGAAGTACTCTGGATGCTGGGGCAGAAGGATGAGGCGCGCGCGATCTGGAAGGAAGGCGCGGCGCGTGACCCCAACAATGCGACTCTTCTCGAGACCACCCGGCGCTTCGGAGTCAAGCTTTGAGGCACGTGCGACGCGCCCCCGGGCGCGCCTGGCGGGCCATGTCCTGCTGGCTGACGGGCGTGATGGTTCTGGCCCTGCTGGGTGGGTGTGCCACGCCCTTGCAGGCACCGGTGCCGGCGAGGTCCACGGACCTGGTGCGCGATGGTCGTTTTGCCGTGAAATCCGAATCGTTCGGCCGCGAACCCCAGGCGGTTCAGGGCGGCTACACCTGGCATGACACGGGTAGCCGCCTGACTCTGGATCTGACTAATCCGCTCGGGTCGGTGCTCGCCCGGGTCAGGGTTGATCCGGGCATGGCCATTCTGACCCGCGCCAACGGTGAAGTCACGCGCGCGCCCGGCCCGGATGCGCTGCTCCAAACCGTTCTCGGCCAACCCATGCCGGTGCAGGGGTTGCGACAGTGGCTGCGTACCCTGCGCGAACCGGCGTCCGGCATGCAGGCGGTTTCGCGTGACGAGCAAGGGCGGATCGTCGCGTTTGAGCAGGACGGCTGGCGCGTCGAGTTATCTCGCTTCGATGATGCGGGCCCGCGCCTGCTGGTGCTGAGCCGGCAGGAGGCCGATCGCGCGATTTCGCTGCGTCTGGTCGTGGATGGTCCCTGAACTCCGGAACTCTGCGCCCCATGCTTTACGACTTGCCCGCTCCTGCGAAGCTCAATCTTTTTCTGCATGTCGTCGGTCGCCGACCCGACGGATACCATCTTCTCCAGACGGTGTTCCGTTTCATCGATCTTGCCGATTGTCTCGATATCGATATCCGGCGTGACGGCCAGGTGCATCGCGAAACCGACATGCGCGGGCTGTTGCCAGAGCAGGATCTGGTGGTGCGTGCAGCGCGTGCGCTCAAACAGCACACCGGTACGCACCTTGGGGCGCAAATCCGTGTGCGCAAGCGCATTCCGTCCGGTGGTGGCCTGGGCGGTGGGTCAAGCGATGCCGCGACCGTCCTGATCGCCCTGAACCGTCTCTGGAATGCCGGTCTCTCACGCGAGGACCTCATGCGCATAGGCCTGACGCTCGGCGCCGATGTGCCCGTTTTCGTATTTGGCCAGGGCGCATTTGCGCAAGGGATCGGCGATTTGCTGACCGCAGTCGAGTTGCCGCAACGCGCTTATGTCGTGGTGCAGCCTGCCCAGAGCGTCCCGACAGAAGGGGTTTTCAAGGATCCTGATTTGACAAGGGACACCGATCCCGTCAAAATAACGGACTTTTCTGGGCGATCATCTGACTTTGGTCATAATGATCTTCAGGCAGTGGTTGTCAGGCGCTATCCAATCGTGAAGCGCGCGCTGGACTGGCTCGATCATGCCGGTTTCCCGGCACGCATGACCGGTTCAGGCGCTTGTCTCTTTATCGAGTTTCCGGATTTGGCGCAGGCAACGATTGCGCACCAGAAATTGACCGCTAAAATGCGTGCAGAGCACTCTGTCGCAACCGGTGTGAATGCAGCCTGTCCCGTTCAGGCCTTAATGGTCTCAAACGGGCTTGCAGAGCATCCGCTTCGGCAATGGATTGAAAGTTAGTTGGGGAGTCGCCAAGCTGGTTAAGGCACCGGATTTTGATTCCGGCATGCGAAGGTTCGAATCCTTCCTCCCCAGCCCCTACGCACAAGCTGTTGAACTCGACCCTTGCAGGTTCCAGATCGGTTCAGCAGCTTTTTTGTTTCGCTTGATGGATCGCACTGTCTGTGAACGCCTTCGCCATGGCCAACGATAGTTTCATGATCTTCACCGGCACAGCCAATACCCGGCTGGCCGTCGATGTGGTCAATCACCTCGACATGTCGCTTGGGAAGATGACGGTCGGACGCTTTTCCGACGGTGAAGTCATGGTCGAGATCAACGAGAACGTGCGTGGCAAGGACGTTTTTGTTCTTCAGCCCACCTGCGCACCGACGAACGACAACCTGATGGAAGTCATGGTCATGGTCGATGCGCTGCGGCGTGCGTCGGCTGGCCGCATCACGGCTGCGATTCCTTATTTTGGTTATGCCCGCCAGGATCGCCGTCCGCGCTCGGCACGCGTGGCCATTTCCGCGAAAGTCGTCGCCAATATGCTGCAGGTCGCCGGCGTCAATCGCGTGCTGACGATGGATCTGCACGCTGACCAGATTCAGGGTTTCTTCGATATCCCGGTCGACAATATTTACGCTGGCCCGATCCTGCTGGGCGATATCTGGCGCCGCAACCTGAGTAATCTGGTGGTCGTGTCGCCCGACATCGGTGGCGTGGTGCGCGCGCGCGCTCTGGCCAAGCAGCTCGAAGCCGACCTCGCGATCATCGACAAGCGTCGTCCCCGAGCCAACGTCTCCGAAGTCATGAACATCATCGGCGATGTGGATGGACGCACCTGCCTGATCATGGACGACATGGTCGATACCGCAGGTACCTTGTGCAAGGCCGCACAGGCGCTCAAGGAACGCGGCGCGGGCGCCGTTTATGCGTACTGCACGCACGCGGTTCTTTCCGGAGGCGCGGTCGAGCGCATCGACGCTTCCGAGCTTGACGAACTCGTCGTCACCGACACGATTCCGCTTTCCGAAGCCGGCCGTGCCTGTTCCCGTATCCGGCAGCTTTCCTGTGCAGCCCTGCTGGGCGAAACGATCCTGCGGATTTCGAACGCCGAGTCCGTCAGTTCGCTGTTTGTTGACTGATTAACCTGATGCCGGTCTGCGCGCTCGGTGCGCGGACCTCAAGATTTGTGCTTTGCTGGTCGCGGCGAAGCGCAATAGCACCTCCCGGCGTTCGGGGGGTGTCACAACGGGCGCCAAGCGTCCAAACCGGAGTATTTCCATGCAATTCAATGCAACCTTGCGTAGCGTACAGGGATCGAGTGCGAGCCGCCGCCTGCGCCATGCGGGCCGCGTACCTGCCATCGTCTACGGCGGCAAAGAGCAGCCCATCAATGTCGAACTCGATCACAACGAAATCTTTCACGCCCTGCGTAAAGAGCTCTTCCACTCGTCGATTCTCGACATGAATCTTGGTGGCGCCAATCAACAGGTTTTGCTGCGTTCCGTGCAATGGCATCCTTACAAGCAGCAGGTCATGCACGTCGATTTTCAGCGCGTCGATGCCAGCAAGGTGTTGCACACCAAAGTGCCGCTCCACTTCATCAACGCTGAGATCTCGCCGGCCGTCAAGCTGAGCGCAGCGATCATCTCGCATGTTTTCACCGAACTCGAAATCGCCTGCCTGCCGGTCAATCTGCCCCAGTACATCGAGGTCGATCTTTCCAAGCTTCTGGCGGGTCACTCGGTTCACCTGGCCGACGTCACGCTGCCCAAGGGCGTGACCTTCCTGTCGCATGGTGGTGACACCAACCCGGTGCTGGCGACAGCGCTCGTCAAGGGCGGCGCTGCTGCCACCGACGCGGGCGACGAAGCGGCCGCCACGCCTGCCGCCTGATTGAGCGCCCGGCGCGGTTACACGGCCGCGTCAGGCTCTTCAGGACAACCGGTCGAGCCCCACGAGCGCTTTGCGCGAGTGGGGCTTTTCATTTCTAATCTTCCTCATGTCAATTCCCGTCAAACTGATCGTCGGTCTGGGCAACCCCGGTTCTGATTACGCAAATACGCGCCATAACGCCGGATTCTGGCTGGTCGATCAGGTCGCTGGCGATTTGCGCGCGAGCTTCTCCTCCGAGAAGGCGTTTTCAGGGCAGGTCGCCAGCGCGCGCTTCGAGTCGGGGCAGGTCTGGCTGGCCAAGCCGCAGACCTACATGAATCGCTCGGGGGCCTGTGTGGGGGCGCTTGCGCGCTTTTATAAGCTGGTACCCGAGAACGTGCTTGTGCTGCATGACGAACTCGACCTGATGCCGGGGCAAGTCAAAATCAAGCAAGGCGGCGGTCACGCAGGGCATAACGGTTTGCGCGACATACAGTCGGTTCTCGGCAGCCCCGGCTTCTGGCGCATGCGCATTGGCATTGGCCATCCGCGCACGCTGGGCCTGGCGCAGCAGGTGGCCGACTTTGTGCTGCATCCGCCCCGCCGGGATGAACTTGCCGCGATCGATTCGGCGATTGACCGGTGCCGGGCGGTGATCCCCTGGATGCTTACGGGCGACTTCGCCCGGGCGACGGCACAGTTGCACCGCGACAATCCGGCATGAGCGGGACAACGTTGCGCCGGGAATGGGGCGATTGCCTGCGGTTCTTGCGTCACCCGGTGCCTCGCCGATTGCCGGGGCGCGTGCCGCCCCTGACGGGATGGGTTTCCGACTGGACCGGCGGGGTGCCTGCCACTCGCCTGCTCGGTTGGGCCGCGACCTTATGGGCCATCAATTTGCTGGCGCTCGGTCCTTTCGTGCTGGCTGTGTTCGAGCAAAGCGGCGCCACGCATCGCATCGATGTGAGCAACATCCCCTGGTTGCAGGCAATCCTCTGGGCACCCATCGTCGAGGAGTTGCTGTTTCGCTATGGGCTGCGTCGTCCGGCCGCCGCGCTCTGGATGATCCCGCTGCTCGCGCTCGTACTGGTCTATGGGCTCGTGTGGTGGGCGACTGCGATTCTGGCGGTCGTCGTGCTGCTGTCCTGCTGGCTTGCGCGGTCTGCGCGTGCCCCGTCCGCAGCGACCTACCGATGGATGCGGCGCTATGCCCGGGCTTTCCCTTTCGTGTTCCATGTGGTCGCGCTGGCTTTTGCCGCAGCGCATCTGCGTAATTTCGTATTTGACCAAAGCGTCGGCTGGATGATGCTCGTCCTGGTCGCACCACAATGGGTGACGGGGCTGGTGCTCGGGTGGCTGCGGGTCACCCGGGGAATCGGGGCGGCGATGTTATTGCACGGTGTGTTCAACACCGGCCCGCTGGTCATCGCCTGGCTGGCGCTTCAAGCGGTCGGGGATCTCTGAGCTGATTTCCAGGATGGCTTTCCGCGGGGCCGCAAGGAACGCCGTTGGGATATCAACAGATTTCAATCCGACCTCAGCGCGGTCTCAATACGATCTCAGGTGGAGCTGTCTTACGATCTCAGGTGGAACTGTCGTCGCGGGGTGCGTGGATGGCGCGCAGTTCGCGCTTGAGCACTTTGCCGATTTCGCTGCGCGGCAATGCGTCGACCAACTCAAGGGTGGTTAGTCGCTGCATCTTGCCCAGCCGGCCATTGACCCATTCCAGCAATGATTCGGCATTGACACCCGCCCCCGGCTTGAGCACCACGAAGGCCGCTGGTGTCTCTCCCCATCGTCGGGAAGGCACGCCGATCACAGCCGATTCGCGGACATCCGGATGCATGGCCAGTTCGGCTTCGATGTCGCTTGGATAGATGTTGAAACCGCCCGAGATCACCATGTCTTTCATGCGATCAGAAAGAATCAGGAATCCGTCCTCGTCGAACCGGCCGATGTCGCCGGTGCGAATGAACCGCTTTCCATTCGCGTCGAACCACTCGACCTCGCGGGTCTTCTCGGGCAACCGGTGATATCCGCGCATCATGGCGCTGGAACTGCCCACCACCTCGCCAGTTTCACCCGGTGCCACCTCGCAGCCGCTTTCATCGATGAGCCGGATATCGTGCCCGCTCGCGGGTCGGCCCACGGTGTGGAGCTTGTCGGGATAGCGGTGCGCTTCGAGCTCGCAACGCCCGCCTCCTTCGGTCATGCCGTAGATCTCTGTCAGCTTCCCGGGCCAGCGGCGTTGCACTTCGGCCATGAGCGATGCGCCAAAGGGCGCGCTGGTTGAAAACTTCGCCTGAAAGGAAGACAAATCGAAGTGGTCGAAGGCGGGGTCGTCCATCAGCCGCTGGTATTGCACCGGGACCAGAATCGTGTGGGTGACGCGGTGCTGCTGGGCGAGCTCGAGGTAGCGCAGCGTATCGAATTTGCCCATCATGACGACGGTCGCGCCAAGTGCAAGTGCGGGCAGCAATGCCACCAGCGTCGTGTTCGAGTAGAGCGGCGTTGCCACCAGCAGCACGGCGTCCGGACCGTACCCGTTGAGGTGGGCGCGTTGCGTGTGGGACCAGCGCATGGAGCAGGGCTGGACAATGCCTTTGGGCATGCCGGTCGTGCCTGATGAATAGATCAGGTTGAACGGCCAGTCGGGTTGCGTATCGACTGGAACGGGTTCCGTGACAGTGTCGAGCCAAGCTGCCCAGGCTCGGCCGCCGTCAGCGTTGTCCAGGCTGATGCGCTGCAGGGTCTGCGCGCGCGGATCCTCCCGGATCCAGTGCTTTTCGCTGGCCTGATCCAGAAAAATCCACTTTGCCTCGGAGTTTTCCAGCATGGCCGAAAGATTGCGCGGGCTTGCCGAGGGGGGCAGCGGCGTTACGAGCCCGCCGGCACGCAAGGCGCCGATGAACACTGCGACATACCGGATGGACGTCTCCGCGCAGATTGCGACGGCATCCCCGGGCGCAATTCCGTCACGCTGCAGGCTGGCGGCGACGCGGTCGGCCATCGCGTTCAGCTCCTGAAAACTGACGCGCGCGTCGTCCATGATCAGGGCGGGGTGGTCCGGGCGTACACGGGCCGCGTGCGCAATCATGTCGGGCACAGTTCCAAAGGGTCGCTTGAGCAGGTCGTTGAGGGGTGCAGTCATCGGTTCCATGTCGCGGTGCGGCTAAAAATGTCCTCGGAAGACCCTTGCCCGACGATTGGGAGGGTCTGGCGGGCAGAGCGGTTAAAATCGGGTTCTATTTTCACTCAAAAAGTTTCCCGGGACTCTCATGGCTCTGCAATGTGGCATCGTCGGCTTGCCCAACGTCGG
>JADZBO010000118.1 GCA_020851995.1 Burkholderiaceae bacterium | reverse complement strand
GCGGCACACGACCGAGCCCGCCATGGTGGTCTCGCCGGCAACGTTGTAAAGGTCCTTGATTGAAACCGGCAACCCGGCAAGCGGATGCTGCACGACGCCGGCCGCTGCGGCGGCGTCAGCGTAGCGGGCCGCGGCAAGCGCGGCATCCGGATACATGCGGGTGAAAACGTGCGCGGCGCTCTTCCGGGCAGCGTTGTCGATGGCGTCGGTCACCAGCGCCTCCCGGGTGGTATCACCCGCGGCAAGCCGGGCGTTCAGTTGCGCAATGGTTTCGGTAATGTGCGTCATGATGGAATAACTCGTGTAAAAAAACTGGGTTTGATCTGAAGGCGGCGCGTTTCGCGTCGGCTGTGAAACTCAGGCGATCACCGGCAGGGTGCGCACCGCATAGCGGTGCAAGATACTGCGACCGGTTCGCGGATCGCGGATTTCGAGTTCCATCTGGCTGGCAGCCCGGATACCCTCGCCTGCGGCATTCTTGATCGCGCCAAGTGTGCCGCAAGAAATGAAACTGCCCTCATCGATGGTGTCACCAGGCCAGCAGCCGTCGCGCAAGGACTCAAGCGGTCGGATCGACGCGAATGTGCCGCGCTGGTAATCGACCCAGCGTCCGCCTTCAAAAATCCGCGAAGCCAGTTCGAGTTCATCCTGATAGGCCGCGACATCCGACCAGCGCCATGCCTGCGCTGCAACCGGCTTCGGGCACATCTGCTTGGACACGGCCACCGAATAGGTTTCCACCTTGCGGTCGGTGTGGTCGGAGCCGACCGTCAGCCACCATTCTCCGCGCGCAAAAAACAGCACCGGCTCGACTTCGCCCGAACTGGCGTCGCCCAGCGCTTCGATCGTCGCATCCTGCGTCAGCATCATGGCGCTGGCCCGGTAATACAGCGGAACCGTCGACGGCGCAGGCACGCCCACGGCTTCGAGTTCATGGATATGGTGCGCAATCGCCGCCGCGTCACGACCTGTCCAGCCCGCGATGACAAACCGCGCAGCGGTAAGACTCAGCGGCTCCAGCGAACTGGACCCATCGGACGCTACACAATGACAGGAAAATTTAAGGAGTTCACTCATTTCGGGCTCTTCCAGAAAAACAATCTTGCACCTGGCCGGGGTTTAGCCGGGGTTTAGCCGGGATCACACCCTTTCACCGAATCGGTCACAGCCACGAAACACGCTTTCATGTCGCCCGTTCCGCGCTACGAAAGCACCGAAGGCAGCCACAACGCGATCGAGGGAAACAGCATCAGAATTCCGATGGCAAGCATATAGACAAACATGAAGGGCATCACGCCGGCGAAGACGTCCGTGATCGGCCCCGGCTGGCGGCGCATGCCCTGCAACACATAGAGCACCGTGCCGTCCGGTGGACTGATCATCGCGATCTCGACCAGCATGGTGATGACCACGCCAAACCAGATGGGGTCGTAGCCCAGCGCCTTGACGACCGGAAACAACAGCGGAATCGTGGTGATCACCATCGACAGGCCTTCCATGAAGGTGCCGAGCGCGAGATAAAAGCCAATGATGACCAGCATGATCGCCCAGCCGGGCAATGGCAAACCGGTCAGGAACTTTGCCAGCATCTGCGGTACGCCGAGCGATGAAAGCACGTAGTTCAGAAAGTAGGCGCCAAACAGGATCAGCGCGATCATTGACGTGGTTCGCGCCGTCGCATGCATGGATTCGACCAGCATCCGCCAGTTGAGCTTGCGATCGACGAGCGAGAGCACCAGGCTGCCAGCCACGCCGAGCGCGGCGGATTCCGTTGGGGTGGCCACGCCGGCGTATATTGTTCCGAGAACCAGGCCAATCAGCAGTGCCGTCGGGAGCAGGTCCGACAGGCTCGCCAGCTTGTCGCGCCAGGTCACCGTGACGCCGGCCGCCTCGGCCCGCAGGTTCAGGCGCACGCTGTACCACAGGATCACCAGGATAAACAGCACCACCACGAGAATGCTCGGCCCGATCGCGGCAATGTACAGCGCACCGACCGACGTCTCGGTAATCAGCCCGTAGATGATGAAGGTAATTCCGGGCGGGATGAGATTGCCCAGCGCCCCGCCGGCGGCGAGCGATCCGAGCACCAGGCGCGGTGGGTAGTGGCTCTTTTCAAAATAGGGGAGCGCGACAGAGCCCATGGTTGCAGCGGTCGCCACGCTTGAACCGGCGACCGCCGAAAAAACACCGCAGGCAAGGATGTTGGTATGCAGCAGACCGCCCGGCAAACGGCCCATCCAGACGTTGAGGGCGCGATATAACCGCTCCGACAGACCGGCCCGCAACATGATCTCGCCCATCAGCAAGAACAGGGGAACAGACACCAGCACAAAGTTGGTCGACGGCCCCCAGACCATCTCGCCGATGAAGTTCCAGAAGGGGCGATCGGACAAACCAAAACCAGCCAGCAGGGCAAGCGATGACAGCGCTGCGCCAACGTAAATTCCACCGGCAAAAAACCCCACAAACGCAACAAGCACCGCGACCAGCGCCCACCAGGGTGTGGCGCCGACACTGACCGTCACGGCCGATGAACCGCCCAGCAGTGTCGCAGCGCCAATGACAATGGCCATGACGACAATAAAGACGATCGCGATCATCGGGTGGGTCCTGGCCTGTCGACGGGCAGATGCATGGTGGCTTGTGCTTCGGCAACTGCCTCCAGCGTCTCTGCGGCCTCATCCACATAGGTGCGCGCCATCAGTGCCTGATCCATTGCGTCGTACTGGCCGTGCGCGAGCTGTCGCACGGCTCGCAGCGCAAGCGCAAGCGCTGCAAGCAACAGGAGCGCGAACCCGGCGGCCCAGAGCCCCTGCGGAATCACGAGTGGCGTGCGCAGCGTCGAGAGATCGGTCGCATTGAACGCCAGGGACTCGCGCGCCAGCGACACGGCACCCCAGGTATAGAAGCCTGTGGACACGATCAGCGCGGTCAGGGAGAGGAGGTGAAGCCATACCCTGACGCGCAGTGGCATCTTCTGCACGAGGACATCAATGCGCACGTGGCCGCGCTCAAAGAGTGTGCCTGCCAGGCCCCAAGTCATACCGACCGCCATCATGTAGCCGGTCAGTTCGATCGTGGCCTCGGACGAGAAGCCCAGCAGGTGCCGAGCGGCAATGTCAAAACAGATCAGCAGCGTGATCAGCAAATAGCACAGGCCCGCGACAAACATCGCGCGCCTGCCGACCCATTGAAGCGCTGCGTACATGCCTACCTGCCTACTTGCCCGCAGTGTAGGTCACACCGGTAATCGGCGCGATGACCTCGTTGTAGACGACGCCACAACGATCGCCGCAACGCTTGACCCAACCGGGCAGAACGGATTCTGACAGATCTTTCTTGACGATTGCGGCAGCGTTGGCCTGGGGGATCACCTCAACCATCGGCTTTTTAACCAGTGTCGCCAGTTTGCAGCCCTCGGCGCGGCCTACGTTGCAGGCAACCCCATCGGAGGTGGATTCGAGACCAAGTGCCCATTGCGCATTCTGGACCGCGGCAAAAGTCTTCTCGAATTCGGCCCGGATCGCCGGATCGAGCTTGTTCCACCACGCCAGGTTCACGAAATAGCCGGCGGTTGACCAGGACAGCGGCATCGTGAACAGGTGCGTCGTCACCTCAGGCCACTTCACGCTATTACCGGAACCTGAACCGGTAATGCCGCAATCGACCGTGCCGCGCTCGAGCGCGGTATACACCTCGCCAAAGGCGAGCGAAACCGGCTGACCGCCAAGCGCCTTGACCAGGTCAGCCGACGAAGGGCCGTTGGTGCGCACTTTCAGGCCCTTAAGATCCGCCAGCGTTGCGATGGGTTTGCGGCAGAAGAGCATCTGCCCTGAAAACGGGTAAGTTGCCACCAGTTTGATTCCGAGCTTTTCGAGCTCTTTGTTGGCGACCGGCAGCATGGCATCGGCGACCTTGCGCGCCTGCGCAATTTCAGGGTTCATGCCGGCAAGATCGACGCCATCCAGCATCGGCACATCACCCGAGACCGTCGTCAGAGGCGCTGCGGCAATGTCCACTTGCCCGGAGCGGACCAACCGCAAGACCTCCGGTCCGTTCACGTTGCGCTCAGGCCAGGCGGCCAGGGTGACTTCGACCCGCCCGTTCGTCGCTTTGGCCATGCCGTCACGCAGCAACGGCACATCGACCGCCGTGTACTGCGGCATATTCGAGGTCACCTGCGTAATGGCCTGCACGGCAAGCTTCGGACCGGCCGGCGCCGTCTGGGCGTTTGCGCCGCCGGCCTGGAAGAGCGCGGCAACCGCGACAACCACAATGGATGACTTGAGGGAATTCATCTGGGGCTCCTGGGGAAGAATCGAACGATCCGTTGAACGTCGGGGTTGCAGTGGGGGTTTAAAAGCTGGCCAACCGGTGATTGAGCAGATCGGTAATCAGCATGGATCCGGGTGAATGCGTGATGCAGAACGGGGGCTTGACCGCCATGGCGACCGATTGCGGCGTGACGCCGCAGGCCCAGAACACCGGCAGTTCGTCGTCCCGCACTTCGACCGCATCGCCGAAATCAGGCTTGCCAAGGTCCGCGATACCGATCATCTGCG
>JADZBO010000117.1 GCA_020851995.1 Burkholderiaceae bacterium | reverse complement strand
CAGGGCAGTCCGCGCAGCGGACCGGCGCAGCCTGAGCCCGGCAGGGGGATGGCACCGACCGCAGCGCTACTGGCAGAGATCCACATGGGGCAGCGGCACACGAAGCGTGGCGTGCGAGATCGAAGCTAAACTTTGTTGCATGAACCTATCTGATTCGAATTGCGCCGACTTCATCGTGATCGGCGCCGGTATCGCCGCGGCCTCGGCGGGCTACTGGCTGTCGCAGCGAGGCCGGGTGCTGCTGCTGGAGCGCGAGGCGCACCCCGGCTATCACTCGACCGGGAGGTCGGCCGCGTTGTTCATGGAAAGCTACGGCACGCCGCAAGTCCGGGGGCTGACCATGGCTAGTCGTGCCTTTCTGCAGGAACCGCCGGATGGGTTCGCCAGCCATCCTCTGGTGTCGCCGCGTGGCGCAATGTTTGTCGCGGCACCCGGCCAGGCGGCGCAACTCGACACCCACATCGCCGTGCTCAAAAGCGTCACACCCAACGCACAGGTGCTCGACACACGGGATGTGCTGCGTACCGTTCCGGTATTCAAGCCTGAAAAGGTGATCGGCGGCGTACTCGAACCCGATGCGTTCGACATGGACGTACATGCCATTCACCAGGGCTTCCTCAATGGCATTCGGAGCCAGGGCGGTCGAATCATCTGCAACGCCGGCGTCACCGCGCTGGTCCGTTCACAGGGAGTCTGGAACATCACTGCAGGCGACACCACCTATCAGGCGCCGGTCGTCCTCAATGCCGCGGGTGCCTGGGCCGGCCAGATCGGTCAACTTGCCGGGGCCATGGACATCGGCCTGCAGCCAAAGCGTCGCGCCGCGTTCATCTTCGCGCCGCCCGATGAGATCGACACGCGCGCCTGGCCATTGACTGTCGGGGTCGACGAAGACTGGTATTTCAAGCCGGATGCCGGCATGCTGCTGGGGTCGCCTGCCAATGCAGATCCAGTCGACCCGCAAGACATTCAACCCGAAGAGATCGATATCGCCACGGGCATCTATCGCATCGAAGACATGACGACCATGCACATCCGCCGGCCGACCCGTATCTGGGCAGGCTTACGGTCGTTCGTCGCGGACGGCGATCTGATCGGCGGATTTGATCCCACTTGCGAGGGATTTTTCTGGGTCGCGGCGCAAGGAGGCTACGGCATTCAGACATCGCCCGCGATGGGCAGAGCCTGCGCGGCACTTGCGTGCGGGGCTGGCTTACCTGCGGACATCGCAGGCTTCGGGTTAACCGCCGAAATGCTTGCGCCAGGCCGCCTGATTAACTGATTAACTGACTAACTGACTATGTCACCGTCATTGCCCCACCACCCAACCCACAGGCGGTGGTTCCGGAGAGTTCAGGCGCGGCCGATGATCGAGGCGGTCATAATGAGCTCCTCCAGGAGCGCCAATGACACCTTGCCAGACATCTTGTAGGGATCCAGCTCGACCGTCTCCGAATACTTCAGGATGGTCGAGGCGTTGATCTTGCTGAGGTTGACCTGCCCCATCGTCCAGCTGCCGAAGCGTCGCTCGACGATTTCCTCGTAGTGCAGCAGGACGACGTCAATATGACGCGGGTCCTTGAGAATTTGCGTGTAGAGAGCATTAATCTGCTTGCGCCCACCTTCGATTGCCTGCAGATACATGCCACCGCCGTAGCAAAGGATCCCGGTGATCCCGTTGGCGGTGTTGTGCGCCCGCGCCGAGTCCAGGATGGACTGTGTCGCTTCGGCAGACGGGAGCTCAGCGGCACGACTGACGTAAAGCAAACGTACGAGCATGATCAATCCTCTCTGGGAATCAGGGACAGGAATTCGCGCCGCAGGTTCGCGTCCTTCAGGAACGAACCGCGCATCACTGAGTTAAGCATGCGACTGCCCATATCGCGCACGCCTCTCCAGGCCATGCAATAGTGGGTCGCGCTCATGACGACCGCCAGTCCGTCGGGCTGGGTTTTGTCCTGGATGAGATCGGCCAGTTGCATGACCGCCTCCTCCTGGATCTGTGGCCGGGTCATGATCCACTCGCACAGGCGCACATATTTCGACAGACCGATCACGTTGGTGTGCTCGTTGGGCATCACACCGATCCAGACTTT
Source organism: Burkholderiaceae bacterium (assembly GCA_020851995.1). Classification (GTDB taxonomy): domain Bacteria; phylum Pseudomonadota; class Gammaproteobacteria; order Burkholderiales; family Burkholderiaceae_B; genus Zwartia. The sequence goes on along the minus strand of JADZBO010000117.1, from coordinate 2,993 downwards.
ACCGATCACCGGACAAAAATGGTGGCTGCAGGCGCTGCGTACCGTGATCGGTCCGACGATCATCAGCTCGGCCAGGTGCTCCGCATTCGGAAAGTCGGTGATCGCGGGCGGAGGCACATAACGTCCGCCAAAGACCTCTTGCAGGTACATTTTGGCGACGCGCCGCGCCGTATTATTGGTGTTGTGATCGTTTTCGGTGTCGATAACCAGGCTTTCCAACACGCCTTTCATCTTCTGCTCGACTTCGTCGAGCAGTTTGGCGAGCTCATCTGGCTCGATGAATTCCGCGATATTGTCGTTCGCGTGAAAACGGCGTCGCGCTTCCTGTATCCGCTTGCGGATCACCGTGGAAACGGGCACCCCGGGGTCTTTATCTGACATGCATACCTCACTCGTCCTGACTGACGCGCTCAAACCCAGACTGTGAACGTCAGTACCCTGAACCTGATCTTAACAGCAGTATGATGAAGCGATCCCAATACCCCGGAGCCCAACATGGCGCAGTCAGTCTTCGGAACCCGCGGCATCGCGGTCGCACCACACTCCCTGGCTGCAGAATCCGCCATCGCCGTCCTGCGTGAAGGCGGCAACGCCATCGAGGCCATGATCGCCGCAGCGGCCACAATCGCCGTGGCCTATCCCCATATGAATTCGATCGGCGGAGACGGCTTCTGGGTGATCAATGGGCCGGGCGGTCGTGCGGGGGGGATTGACGCGAGCGGGCGCAGTGCAAGAGCCGCGACCCGGGCCTGGTACCAGTCGCACGGAATCCTGGATGCAATTCCCACACGGGGTGGCCTCGCGGCACTGACTGTGGCCGGAACCGTGTCAGGATGGGGCGCTGCGCAGGCACTATCAAAAGATCACCTTGGCGGGCGCCTCCCCCTGTCGCGCTTGCTGGACGACGCCATCTATCTCGCGCGCAATGGAATTCCCGTCACGCAGAGCCAATCCAACTGCACTCTGGCCAAGCAGGACGAACTCTCGGATTGGCCAGAGTTCGGGCGCACCTTCGTACCGGACGGCCGGGTCCCCGCGCCTGGCGACTTGTTCAAACAGCCACGGCTGGCCGACACCCTTGGAACCATCGCGCGCGAGGGAACCGACTGCTTCTATCGGGGCCGGCTCGCCGCCGGCATGGCCGTGGAGCTGGCTCACGCGGGCAGCCCGTTGACGCTGGATGATTTACAGTCGCACCACGCCCGGCTTGTGGATCCGCTGTCCCTGACGTGCGGAACGACGCGCCTCCTGAACATGGTGCCACCTTCACAGGGTCTCGTGTCGTTGCTGATCCTCGGCATCATGGACCGGATTCATGGCTGGAACGATGACCCCGAGGGTGCGTCGTTCATCCACACGCAAGTCGAAGCAACAAAGCTCGCGTTCAGCGTGCGCGACCGGTATCTGACCGATCCGGACTTCATGACACTCACCGCCGCGGAATTGCTGGCGTCGGACCGCATTGATGCGCTGGCGGCGCGACTCGACACCGAGCGCGCGGCGCCCTGGGGAAAATCCTCCCGACCCGGCGACACGATCTGGATGGGAGTGATCGACAGCACTGGTGTCGCCGTGTCCTTCATCCAGTCGATCTATCACGAGTTCGGCTCAGGGATTGTGTTGCCGAGCTCTGGCGTCAACTGGCAGAACCGCGGCTGTTCCTTTTCGCTCGATCCGGGCCACGCAAATACTCTGGAGCCTGTCAAAAAGCCGTTTCACACGCTGAACCCGGCGATGGCGCAGCGCGCCGACGGATCTTTGATGGTGTACGGCACAATGGGCGGAGACGGTCAACCGCAGACACAGGCGACGATCTACAACCGGGTCGCCCGGTTCGGTGATGATCCGCAGCGCGCGATCGAACGACCGCGCTGGCTGCTGGGCCGAACCTGGGGCCTGGCAAGCGACTCGCTCAAACTGGAAAGCCGCTTTGACGCTTCCACCATCGCCGAACTGCGCTCCCTGGGGCACGAGGTCGAGACGATCGGTGCCTGGGACGAGGCTGTGGGACACGCCGGCATGGTCATACGGGAGGCCAACGGAGTGATGGTGGGCGGCTACGATCCGCGCTCGAACGGAGCAGTCGCCGCTTACTGACCCCTCGCGCCGCAGGCCATCGCGGTCATTGGCTCGTGCAGTGTTCGACGCTAACCGAACGACTCCTCATCGGACCAGAAGAAGTACGGGTCTTTGAGCCAGGCTTTCATGTTTGATCCCCTTGTTCGCAGTCGCCACCATTGGCTGCCTGCATGAAGCCAGTTTCCGGTTTCGTCCGGGTGAACACAATGGGGTGGACAACGCGAAATCGTTTCAGCGGATTTCAATCCGTTTCAACGGGATTTTCAGCCGGTGCGATCAACCTGATCCGCAATCACACCGATTGGGCCACAGTCAAGGTGCGAAGTCTTAAAGCCACTTCTGCATGAACATGGCATAACCCGCAGCGGGGTCCAGCGCGTACTGTTCAAAGCCGAAGCGAAGATAAGAACGTGTCGCCACTGCGTTGCCGCTGAGCACCTCAAGGGTCAGCTTGCAGCATCCCCGCGCGCGCGCATGCTTCTCGAGCGCCTCAAGCAGCGCCTGGCCGACGCCTCGCCCCCGGCATTCCGCGCGCACGGCGATATCGTGGATATTCATCAGCGGCCTGGCCTTGAAGGTCGAATACCCTGGCATCGCATTGAGCAACCCCAGCGGCTTGTCACCGCTCCAGGCGATGAAGCTGACTGCGCCCGGCATGGCGGCCAGATCATCGCACAACCGCGCCTTGACCTCGTCAGCAAGACCTTCCCCGCCGCCCATGGGATCGCGGGCATACAGATCGAGCAATTCGACCAGAGCGTCGCGATCGCCTGCAGCGCCATAATTCACCTGTCTGACTTGCAGATTATCGTTCATGCGTTCGAGACCAGTCTTCCATGCGTGCGAGTGAGAAAATAGCGATCGACTTCTACAAGAAACTGCGATCGCTGTCTGGCTGAAAGAGCGATCGCCGT
>JADZBO010000116.1 GCA_020851995.1 Burkholderiaceae bacterium | reverse complement strand
GGGTGCGTTGAGCCCTGATCTAGCCGCTATACTGCCGTCCATCTCCCTTGACCTTCAGGATCACCATGGCCCGTATTACCGTTGACGACTGCCTCGAGCAGATCCCCAATCGCTTCAAGCTCACGCTCGCGGCCACTTACCGCGCCCGTGAACTGGCTCAAGGCCATGCCGCCCGCATCGAAACGAAGGACAAGCCCACGGTGACCGCCCTGCGCGAGATCAGCACGGGCGTGACCGGAATCGAAATGCTGCGCAAGGTACCCACCTGATCGCAAGGTAATTCACATGGGGTTTCCCGGACTCAAGTTTGCATCATCCGGGTTGCTCGCTGCCCTGAAGGCCAGTTCGCGGCTGGCCCGGCGCTCCCCCAAGCCCGTCGCAGTGGCGCCCGCCCCGGGTTCGGCAGCTCCCGCTCCGACAGAATCCGAGCCGGCGTTCGCCTCGATGGCGCATTTGCAGCAGTCGCTCGAACACTATCTTGACCCGAAGGACATCGCCAGGGTCCGCGATGCGTATCGTTTTGCCGATCAGGCGCATCTTGGTCAGTTCCGTTCAAGCGGATCACCCTACATCACCCACCCGATCTCGGTCACCGAAATTTGTGCGGGCTGGAAGCTTGACGTGGATGCCCTGCGCGCCGCGCTCCTGCATGATGTGATGGAGGATCAGGGTATCGCGAAACAAGAGCTGATCGAGAAATTTGGTCACGAAGTCGCGGATCTCGTCGACGGGCTTTCGAAACTCGATCGGCTCGATTTCGCGACCAAGGCTCAGCAGCAGGCGGAAAGTTTTCGCAAGATGCTGCTGGCGATGGCGCGCGACATCCGCGTGATCCTGATCAAACTGGCCGATCGGCTGCACAATATGCGCACGCTGGATGCGGTCAGCCCCGACAAGCGTCGGCGCATCGCCCGGGAAACCCTCGATATCTACGCACCGATTGCCCATCGCCTCGGTCTGAATTCACTGTATCGCGAGCTGCAGGACTTGTGCTTCGCGGCGATGTACCCCAATCGCTACAACGTCCTCGAAAAGGCGGTGATGGCCGCTCGCGGCAATCGCCGCGAGGTGCTTGGGCGCATTGACGAAGCCGTGCGTGGCGCCCTGCCGGCCGCCGGTATTGAAGCCGACGTCAGTGGCCGCGAAAAGACCATCTTTGGCATTTACCACAAGATGGTCGAGAAAAAGACCTCGTTCTCCAACGTTCTGGATATCTACGGGTTTCGTGTGATCGTCCACACACGCCCCGAGTGTTACCTGGCCATGGGGATACTTCATCAGCTCTATCGTCCGGTGCCCGGAAAGTTCAAAGACTACATCGCCATTCCCAAGGTCAACGGGTACCAGTCACTGCACACGACATTGGTTGGCCCATTTGGCACGCCGATCGAGTTCCAGATCCGCACGCACGATATGCATCGCGTCGCCGAAGAGGGAATCGCCGCGCACTGGCTCTATAAATCGGACGCCGAGACGCTCAGCGACATCAAGGCGCGCACCCGCGAATCGCTGCGTTCGCTGCTTGACATCCAGAGCCAGACCGGCGATCCCGGCGAATTCATCGAGAATGTCAAAGTCGACCTGTTCCCGGACGCCGTTTACGTGTTTACACCAAAAGGCAAGATCGTTTCCCTGCCCCGCGGTGCGACGACCGTAGATTTTGCATACTCCATCCACACCGATGTCGGTAACAAAGCGGTTGCCTGCAAGGTCAACGGCGATTCGGTTCCCCTCAAGACCGAACTCTCCAGCGGCGACACTGTCGACATCATCACCGCTGCGGACGGTCAACCCAGCGTACAGTGGCTTAATTTTGCCCGCACCGGCCGCGCGCGCTCGGAAATCCGTCATTACCTGCGTAATATGCAGTACGGGGAATCCGTCGAACTCGGTGCCCGAATGCTCAGCCAGGCACTCGAAAGTTACGGCATCAGCCTTCCAGATGCCAGTGATCCGATGTGGGAACGACTGGCAAAATCGAGCGGCGCAAAGTCGCGCGACGAAATTCTTGCTGACATCGGTATCGGCAAACGCATGGCGGCGGTGGTGGCACGCCGCTTCGCGCCGGTGCATCCGCTGGTTGCAACCACTGCGGCCGCGGCCGACGAAATCGCTCAGGCGCACTCGTCGTCCATCCGCATTCAGGGTAACGAAGGGCAAGCCGTTCAGTTGGCGCCTTGCTGCGGCCCCTTGCCGGGTGACACAATCATCGCCGGCGTGCGCATCGGTCACGGCCTTGTGGTGCACACCTCCGATTGCCCGATCGCGCAGCGCGCGCGCAACAAAGAGCCGGAGCGCTGGATTGATGTGGTCTGGGATACGGAAACTGCGAAGCATTTCTCGGCACGTATCGACGTCACGGCGCACAACGAGCGTGGCGTACTCGGGCGCATCGCCGCGGAAGTGGCGCAGGCGGATTCAAATATCGTACACGTGACAATGCAGGATGATTCGACCTCGACAGTCGTCGTCAATCTGACGGTGCAGGTCGACAGCCGCAAACACCTTGCACAGGTGTACCGTGCGATACGGCGGGTTCCGCAGGTTCAGAAGATTGTTCGCGTCAGAGGCTGACGCTGCAGAGCATCGCTAAACCACAACCTACTTTTTCCGTGCGGTGACACCGGCAATCTTGCCGACAGTCTGATTGAAATCCGCGATACATTGAGCCGAACAACGCGCCGCCCATTTGGGAAGCACCTTTTGCGACGCTAATTGTCTGAGAGTCGCCAGATCGGTCTGCGTGGGGCGAACCAGCACCATCTTGCCCTTGACCGGCAGCGTGCAAGCCTTTGCACCGGTGTTGCAATCGATCGCCAGCTGGCTTTGAGCCGTCGCATAGGACCAGAGGCTATCGATCAACTGGTCGATATTGGTGACCAGAAAATCCTGGACTTCCGGGTCGATCTGGGACCAGGCCTTCTGGCCCACCGCATGGATTTCCTGATTCCAGCCGAGGGGTAACACCATGAGGTGCGTGGTGGCCTCATACCACTTGGCTTTGTAGGCCGCCATTGCCCCGGAGATGGCGCAATCCAGCTTCTTCTTGCCGAAGGCCGCCGGCACATCACCAAACGGAACGCTGACGCTTTGCGCGCCGAGCGCTTCAATCAATTCACCCTGCGTACGCGTCACCGTTCGGATTTTCAGGCCCTTGAGGTCAGCCAGGCCGCTGACACGAGCGTTGCAGAACAGCAACTGGGGGCCATAGGGTGAAATACCGAGCAGCCGCACCTGAAAATTAGCGCCGTACACCTTGCCAAGCGTTGGCAGGAAGGCATTTGCCATCGCGCGGGCGGTTTTTGCGTCCGGAACGAGGCCTGCAATGTCGATCCCCTCGGTCGTCGGAAGGTCGTCGACGAAATACGAAAGCGGAACGGCACCGAATTCCACGACACCTTGTTTCATCAGTCGCAACACATCAGGGCCCTTCAACCCACGCTCATCGAATCCCTTGACCTCAACCATGACTCGCCCGTCCGAGTTGGCGGGAATCGTCTTGCTCCAGAAGGGTAATTCGACGTTGCGGTAAGCATCGCGCGTGCTCAACCCCGCAAGAACCGTGATCTCAACGGCCGGAAGGTTTTGCGCCGCAACTTGAACAGACAAGAGCGCCGCGACCAGTTGAACCGCCGCGACGAACAGGTGCTTCATGCCTATTGCTCCACACACTTGATGTGCCTGCATTCTACCAACGCGCGGCAAGGACTCAACCCTGAGATGCGACTCAGGGTCGGAATTGCCTGAAAATCCGGCGGGAATGATGGGTTGCCGGATGCAAATCAGGTCGCTTCCTCATCGACAAGCCTGCCAGCGTGCAGGCGAATTTGTCGCCCGCAGCGCTGCGCGAGTGCCTGGTCGTGTGTCACCAGCACCAGTGTCGTATTCTGAGAACGATGAAGACTGAACATCAGGTCGATAATGCGCTCACCGGTCGCCGCATCGAGACTGCCAGTCGGTTCGTCGGCAAACAACAGCGGCGGATGCATCACAAACGCCCGCGCGAGCGATACACGCTGCTGCTCGCCTCCGGACAGCGTTGAAGGATAGTGGTTGAGGCGATGCGCCAACCCAACCTGCTCAAGCATTGCAAGCGCGGGGGTGCGCGCTTCGCGCCCCGCAAGCTCCAGCGGTAACATCACATTTTCAAGTGTGGTCAGATTTGGCAGCAATTGAAACGACTGGAATACGAATCCGACGCCCGAAGCCCGCACGGCAGCGCGTCCATCCTCATCCAGGTCAAAGATTGACTGTCCTGCCAGCCTGACGGATCCAGTCGTCGGAACGTCAAGTCCTGCCAGCAATCCAAGCAATGTCGATTTGCCGGAGCCCGAAGCACCGGTAATTGACACGGATTGTCCCGCAGACACCGTAAAATTGATGTCTTCAAGGATTGTCAGCGTACCGCTCGCATCGGCAACCTGCTTTCCCAGGTGGTTTACTTCAATCGCGCTCGCACGATCCATGTCAAATATCTCACGTTACCGCCGCGGCTTCACGGCGTTGGTTTTTCTGGCGTCACTGTCGCCCTGCGCGGTACTGGCTGTCGATGCAAAATCACAAGCGCCAGCCCAAGCCCAGACCCTTGCGCCTGTGCGCATTCTAGTCGTTGGAGACAGCCTCTCGGCCGAATATGGTATTACACGCGATTCCGGATGGGTCTCGCTGCTCAGGCGAACACTCTCCACGGCGAATCCGCCGGTCGAGGTGATCAACGCCAGTATCAGCGGGGACACGACTTCGGGTGGCCTTACGCGCATGGCGTCGCTGCTTGATCGCCACGCGCCGTCGATTGTCATCATTGAACTTGGCGCCAATGATGGCCTGCGTGGATTGCCGGTCGCCATGGCGCGAGCGAATCTGCAGAAAATGATGACGCTGGCCAAGGACCGTGGCGCGCGCGTCATTCTCGTCGGCATCCAGGTGCCGCCAAACTATGGACGCGAATACGCAGAGGGATTCAGGAAAATGTTCGGCGAACTCGCCGTCGCCAATCAGGCAGCACTGGTGCCGTTTCTGTTTTCCGGTCTTGACGATACCGCAGCCTATTTCCAGTCGGACAGAATGCACCCAAACGAAGCCGCGCAGCCCATCCTGCTGCGCAACATCATGGAGGTGCTCGACCCCGAAATTAAAGCTGCGCAGCGTCCAGTTCACCCGAAATAACTTTGGCCGCATCGGGCAACATCTTGACCTTGTAGGCCTGCCGCAGGGTTTTGAGCGCAGCCAGTTCCTCGGCCGCACCCCAGGCCTGGGATAACTGCCCGCGGAACTGCGCGACCTGACCGGCGTCCGGCGTTGGACCCGGTTCGATTTTGGAAAGCTGCATTACCGCATATCCATCGCCCCCCTCGGCGCCAGTGAAGGCAGGGAACGACTTTGCGTTCAATGTCATCACGGCGTCCAGTTGCTCACGCGTCAAACCCTTAGGATCCTGACGCGTCACGGTGACCGGGGCATCGAAACCTTGCGGGCTTGCCGTGGCGCTGCGAAGCGCCTCGAGACGTTTGAGGCCGGCATCACGGGCCGCTGCAAGTGCTTTCTCGGACAATAGCAGGCCGCGAATGCGGGTGGCCACTTCGTCCAGCGGCGGCACATGCGCCGGATGGACTGCGCTGACTCGCAGAGCAACGATGGTATCAGGGGACAATTCGATGGCTCCGGAATTGAGCTTGTCCTTGAGGACCTCAGACGAAAACGCCGTCTGACGGAACTTGGGATTGCCCATGATCGCTTGCTCGGCGCTCGACGGCGCCGGGTGAGCGCCCGTGGGGGGCAGCAGGCCCTCACGGGTCAGACCGCGCCCTTTGGCGATCGTCAAACCGAGTGCGTCAGCGATCGGCTTGAGGCTGTCGCGCTGGTCGTACACCAGGCTGGTAAGTTTGCCCGCCTGATCCGCGAAGCGTGAGGCTGCAAGCTGTTTACGAATTTCAACCGCGATGTCCTCTTTGACTTCGGCCAGGGGTTTGACTGAAGCGGGCTGGAGATCCGTGACCAGGAGCACATGCAAGCCAAACGGGCTTTCGACAACGCCAGAGGGCACGCCCTTGGCCTGTTTGAACACCGCATCTTCAACCTGCGGCACGAGCATGCTCTTGCTGATCCAGCCCAGATCGCCGCCTTCGGGAGCCGAGCCAGTATCCTGCGAGAACTCCTTGGCCAGGGCCGCAAACGCCTTTGGATCCGCGGCGGCGCGCGTGGCAAGATCGGCAGCCAAGTCGCGGGCGCGCTTCTTCGCTGCATCGTCTCCCGAAGCAGGCAGTTCAATCAGAATGTGGCTGACGCGACGGCGTTCAGACTGGCCGTATCGGGCCTGATTCTGTTTGTAGAAGCTTTCGATATCTGCATCACTGACCTTGATATCGCGCGTGGCCGAGACCTCATCGATGACGATGTACTCGACGTCGAGGTTCTCCGGAACCTGCAGCCTGGCTGCATTGGTTTCATACCACGCCTTGACGTCCGCATCCGAGACGACAATTCCTTTTTCGAAGTCGGCCGCAGCGAACAACTGCCTTGCCACGGTGCGCTGCTCGGTCAGCAACGCCAGCAAGGCTGCCGCGACCTTATCGGGCACAGCGGCCGAAGCGCCAATAGGCTGCAGCACCTGGGCAAGTGCCAGATCGCGGCGCATGCTGGCCTCAAAAGCCGTTGGCGTCATGCCCTGGCCAGCCAGAACCTGGCGATAGCGCTCTTGCGAGAACTGGCCGTCCTGCTGGAACGCAGGAATGGCGGCAATCGCACGGCGCAGGGTTTCGTCAGAAGCGGTGTAGCGACCCTTGGCCGCGGCAGCGGCAATCACCCGCTGGTCGATCAGCGAATTCAGAACCTGCTCGCGGAATTCCGGCGTATCCAGGGCGGCGGCATCAAACTGTCCGCCAAGCATCGAGCGAAATTGATCGAGCTGCGAGCGTCTGGCCCGGTTGAACTCGCCCAGCGTGATCGCCTGCCCGTCCACGGAGGCCAGTTCGGGCTCGCTCGACATCAGCTGGGTGTAGCTCTGCACGCCGAAAAAGGCGAACGACGGCAGGATCAGGAGCAGCAGAATCAGCTGCATCCAGCGTTGGTGATTGCGAATGAAATCAAACATGGACGGGACGAAGACCAAGGTAAGAAGGGACGGATTTTACCATCGGGTGCGGTATGCTTGCGGTTTGCCCAAAGCCCAGTGCAAGGAAGCCTGCATGCCCCACTCCAAGGACTGGCCCTATCCCCGCTTTGTCGCCCACCGCGGCGGCGGCGTGGCGGCGCCGGAAAACACGCTCGCCGGCATGCGCGCGGCCGTTGCCCACGCCTACCGCATGGTCGAATTCGACGTCAAGCTCAGCCGTGACGGCGTGCCGGTTCTGATGCATGATGTAACGCTTGAGCGCACCACCAACGGCATTGGTCCGGCGGGCGAGCGCAGTTTCGCCGAGCTGGCGCGTCTGGACGCCGGCTCCTGGCACTCCCCTGGCTACGCGGGCGAACCCGTCCCTGGCCTGGAATCGATTGCGCGCTACGCACGTGCCGTCCGGCTGGCCTGCAACGTCGAGATCAAGCCAACGCCCGGTCAGGAGGCCGTGACAGGTTCACAGGTGGCGCTCGCCTGCGCAGAACTCTGGGAAGGCAGCGAAGTCCCGCCGCTGTTGTCCTCGTTTTCCCTCGTCGCGCTCGAGGCCGCCAGCACGGCCTGTCCGCAGTTGCCCCGGGGGATGATCACGGCAAAGTTCGAACCGGGTCTGCTGCAGGCGCTCAAACGCCTGGGGTGTGTGTCGGTGCACCTGCTGCACAAAGAGCTCACCCGGGAGCGGGTCGCCAGTTTGCGCGATGCGGGCTATCGCGTCGCCGCCTGGACTGTGAACGATGCGGCGCGCGCGGTCGAACTGCTCGACTGGGGCGTCGACGCTGTCATCACCGACGAAATCGTGCGTATCGTTCCCAGCGCTTAGCCTGCCAAAGACCACTCGCACTACACCAGCCCCTGCCGGCGTCTCGCCGGATTTCCCGGCAGTCCCATCGGAGAGTCCCTTGTTCAGTTATCGCCACGGCTTTCACGCTGGCAACCACGCCGATGTGCTCAAGCACATGATTCTGCTGCAGATTCTGAATTACCAGAGTCAGAAGCCTGCGCCCTACTGGTTCATCGATCTGCACGCCGGTGCCGGGCTCTACGACCTCTCTGGCGTCTGGGCGCAAAAGCGCGGTGAATTCGAACAAGGCGTGGGCGCACTCTGGGAGTGCACGGATGCACCACCCGCGGTGGCTGAATACCTCGCGGCGATCCGCGCGCTCAACCCTTCGGGAGCACTGCGCGTCTATCCCGGATCGCCCTGGATCGCGCTGCAGGCCTGTCGCGACACCGATCGCCTGCGGCTTTTTGAAATGCACCCGAGCGAGGCGCACATCCTGCGCCAGAACCTGGAGCAACGCGGGCCGCGCACAGCGCGACAGGTCGCGGTGTATGAGTCAGACGGATTCGGCGGGTTAAAGGCGCACGTGCCACCCCCGACACGCAGGGCGGTCGTGCTGATCGACCCGTCTTACGAGGACAAAAAGGATTACCGGCGAGTGCTCGACACCATGCGCGATGCTCTGGCGCGGTTTGCGACCGGTTGTTATGTCGTGTGGTACCCGCAAGTGCAGCGCCGCGAATCCAATGAGTTGGCGCGTTCCCTGGAGCGCCTGGGCGTGAACGACTGGCTTCACGTCAGCCTGACGGTGCGCAAGCCCGCGGAAGATGGCCTTGGGCTCCATGGCAGCGGAATGTTCGTTGTCAATCCGCCCTACACGCTGCGTGACACGCTGGGCGCAACGATGCCCTGGCTCTCCACCCGGCTGGCGCAGGATGACCGGGCAGGCTGGAGGATGACGTCCGCATCGAAATAGCCGTTACACAGTGGGCATCACGGGAAAACCTCAGAAGCGCTCGTCTTCGCGCAGATAGCGCCACTGCCCGGGCGGCAAATCCCCCAGACGGACGTGACCGATGCGCACGCGCTTGAGTCCGACGACCCGCAGGCCAACCAGCTCGCACATGCGCCGGATCTGGCGCTTGCGGCCCTCGCGCAGAATGAACTGCAACTGATCGTCGTTTTGCCACCGCACCTGGGCGCGTTTGAGTCGCCTGCCGTCGAGCGACAAGCCCTCATTGAGCAATTCCAGTCCGCCAGGCGCAAGGCGCCCGGAAACGCGCACGAGATACTCCTTTTCGACAGCGGAATCCTCGCCGATCAACTGACGCGCAACCCGCCCATCCTGTGTGAGAACCAGTAAACCGGTGGAATCGATGTCCAGCCGACCGGCGGCTGCGAGCCCGCGCAAATGCTCACGTGCGAAGCGCAACGGCGATCGGTCCGTTGCAGATCGCGAGGCAGGACCAACCAGGGCAATTGCCGGTGTGTAGCCATCCTCCGCCTGCGCGGAAACATAGCCCATCGGTTTGTGCACCAGGATGGTGACCTGCGCCGTCTGGCGCGCTGTTGCAGCGCGATCGAGCGTGATGGTCTGTGACGGCAACGCGCGATCACCGAGCTTGACCGTTTCACCGTCGAGCCTGACCCAGCCGCGTTCGATGTAGCTGTCCGCTTCGCGACGGGAACATAACCCCCGTTCGGCCATGAGTTTGGAGATTCTGACTTTTTCCATTCTTGCGATAATACCGCCATGACGCAGACTTCTCCTCGCTCGTGGTGGCGCCCGGCGCCGCCGCCGTCCCTGACGACGCCGCAAAAACAATGGCTGATGCGCTCGGGTGCACTGACGCAGGGACTGCGCGCCCTGGGACGTGTTGAACTGAGGGTGTTACGCGAGTTTTCCGCTGGGTTGGCCGCAGATGAATCCGACGCTTTGCACCGACGTGTGCGCAGTCCGGTCTGGGTGCGCGAAATCGCGATGCGCATCGACGGCAGGGATGCGGTTGTCGCCCGCAGCGTCGCCCTGCTCCCGTCGACGCATGGCGTCTGGCAAGGCATGCGCAAACTGCGTACCCGCCCGCTGGCGGACATCCTGTACCATGATCCTGCGATCCGCCGCTCGGATTTTGAAGTCGCGCGCGTGCATTCGCGCATGCCGGTGCTTTGCCCGGTCAGGCAGGTCTTGCCTCAGGACCTGCGTTCGCAATGCGCGCTGCCGCTGTTGCTGGCGCGCCGCTCGGTTTTCTGGCGATCGGGTGAACCCCTGATGGTGGCCGAATGTTTCCTGCCGGCTTTCTGGTCCCTGCTGAATGACAGCGCGCAGGGCTGATCAGCCCATCGCCCGGGGCAATCGGTTCGGGCGTATGACGCGTGTCAGGTCAGAACGTCAGAACGGAAACGTCCTTGGCCAGGCTTCGCTCGAGCAGGGCCACCATGCCCAGAATTTCCGAAAACCCGTCGATCATCTCTGAGGCATTCAACCCCCGGTCGCGCATCGCCGTGCTGCAGGCATAGGCACGGGCACCGGCGCGCAGCGCGTCCTCGACATACGCGCTGAGCGCGCGCCCGAGTGGCAGCACCAGGCGTTGGCGCATGGGGTTGTCCCGAACAAAGAGTTCAACGCTTGCGCCCAGGGCGTGGAGTTCGACATCGAGATCCATCGCTGCGGCGGACGCAGCCAGCATGAAAGGCGTTGCGGCCAATTGCGGGTGCTCAGGCGATGTCTGCCACAACTGAATGATGAGCCTTCTCATGCAGACACTCCCGGATCAGCCCCGGGCGGGCCTTCGAACGCGTTGAGGTCCATCAGAGCGATCGCCCTCGGGGTCACGGCGACACCGCACATCAGCAGATTCTGTGCCTGCTGTGCAGAAACAGCGGGCGCCACATCGAGACGGCAAAGCCAATGGCCGTAGGGATCCCGATTCAGCGGTGCCGGTCGTTGTGCGAGTGCCTCGTTGATTGCGGAAATAGTGCAGTCGAACGGACAACGCAACGCAAGAACCGACTTGGCGACTTCGATCAGGGCAAAGGCGCGCCCCGACTCGATTGTCCTGCCAAGCGGCCGGGAATTGAACATGTAGACCTCGCCCGTGCGCGCAAGCCCGAAGGGGGTTATTCCAACTTCCCAGGAGCCAGTGCCCACAAAGCGAAACCACAGACCGAGGTCGTTGTCGTAGGCAAGATCATCGGGAAAGTCACAGCCGCGAACGATCGCCATATTGCCTGATTCTTCCGGTTCGCAATGCTGGCGGAAGAGTATGGGAGTCGAACCCACCAAGGACTGTACGACAGCCCTTCCCGGATTTGAAGTCCGGACGTCCCACCGGGGAGCGTAACTCTTCCATTGTTTCTGGTCTTGAACATTGCACTAGGTATCCCCTGGCATAAAAAGATCAGGGTTGCGCACTATTCTATGATCCTTTTCACTCGCGTTGTTGTTCCGGCCGGTGCTGATCAGACGGCGAGTCAGTCCAAGACGGTCGCAGGCTTCCAGAATCTGGATCGTGCGCTTACGGCCAATCTGCAGTGCATCGCGAAACGACACCACCCCGACCATCCCGTCACGCATCTCAAGGGTACGCGCCAGACTGGCGATCTCTTGCATTGTCCGCTCAGGATAAAACAAATCGTGAACCACCTGAACCAGATGCGATTGCCGTGCCTGCTTGCGCAACAGAGTTCGTATCGCATCTTCGCCGACATTGAGCGAGCGGGCCAGATCGCGCACCCAGGGTGGATCGAAATGCCCGTTGATTAGCAGAGGCAGCACTTTCGTCCAGAGAGCGCGTTCGACGTCAGTGAGCTCGACCCGGTGACCGGGCCGGTGCACGAAGCTCCCGGTCTGGCCGAGCCGACCGCTGGCGATCGCCTGCTGTGCCCATGCACGAAAAACCGACTGCGGCAGTGCCGGCGCGCACATGCGGCGCAGGCGCTCAATGGCCAGGCCAGGCTCATCCGGATCGCTGACATGAAACTGCCCGAGGCATTCGTCGGACCGCGTCTCAAGCGCAGAACGGGCCAAGTCCCCTACCAGCCAGAGCTCGCCCGCGACCTCCAGGCGCGTCACCCCGGCGGGCACGGCTTTGAGCAACGAGAATAGCTGAAGGTTCATCGCGCGCGCCCAGTGCGTCGCGTTGACCGGCACGGGACAACAATCCAGCAGGCGCAAAAGGACGGTTGCCGGGTTGTCTGCACGCAGGCAAGTGAGCGCGGCGATCCGTTCGGGTCGCTTGCGGGCCCGCACGGGCGGTTCGACATCCAGCGCCACAGCACCCGCCAGCGTGTGGCGGGCACTGCCATCACGCAAGATCATCCGATCATGCCAGCAGGCCTGCACGGGACGATCCAGCACGCATTGCGCAAGTCCTGAGCGACCAGGCGCGATCTCGGCCGCGTCGAGCAGTATCAGGCGGGCACTGCGATGCGCCGTGCCGTGATGCAAAAGGACCAGTTCGCCGTCCCGAACGCCACGCTCAGCATCCGCCGGCACCGTCAGTGCACAATCGACGCGTTGCGTCAGCAGGATAAGTGACGGATCCACCAGCCAGTCACCGCGTTCGACGCTGGCGAATTCCGCCCCGGCAATCACCAGCCCGCAACGGGTGCCGCGGGTGGCCGACTGGGCGGGTAGATTCTGCGCGTGAATCGAACGCACCCGTACTTCGATGCCACGTTGGGCCAGCCGCAGCACATCACCAACCTGGACAACCCCGGCGATCACCGCGCCAGTCACTGCGACGCCCATCCCACGCACCACGAATACCCGGTCGATCGCCAGCCGGAACCCCTCCGCTTGCGTAATCGGCAATGTCGGCTGACGCGTGAAGAGTGCATTGCGCAGCGCCTCAATTCCATGTCCGCTGCGCGCCGATGCGAGGTACCAGGGCACGGCACCAAAGCGTGTCGCCGCAATGAGTGCCGAGGCTTGCTCCCGGACGCGTGCGGCCTGCGCCGGGTCGACGAGATCGCACTTCGAGATCACGAGCGTCAAATCCGGCACGCCCAGCAAGTCCAGCACACGAAGATGCTCCCGCGTTTGTGGCATGACGCCGTCGTCCGCGGCCACCAGCAGAAGCGCGTGATCCATGCCGACCGCACCGGCGGCCATGGTGTGAACAAATTTTTCGTGGCCGGGAACATCGACAAAACCGATGGTGCCGCCGAGCGGCGTGTCTTTATAGGCAAAGCCGAGATCAATCGTGATCCCGCGCGCTTTTTCCTCAGGCAACCGATCCGCGTCGACGCCGGTCAGCGCCTTGACGAGCGCGGTCTTCCCGTGGTCAATGTGTCCTGCGGTTCCGATGATCACTTCGCAATCCTGAGTTGCGAAATTGCCGCTTGCAACGTCTGAATCAAACAAGACTCCTGATCGGGCCTCAGGCACCGCAGGTCGAGCAGCAGGGTCTTGTCCTGCATGCGGCCGATGACTGGCATGGGCGAAGCGCGCAACTTCCTCTCGAGCAGGATGACCTGACGTTCGCCGGTGCGATTCAGGCCGGAGAACGACAACGCCACGGATGGCAAACGCTCAACCGGCAGGGAACCAGAACCGATTTGCGACAACACGGGTGCAGCGCCAGCGCTCAGATTCAATCCCTTGAGCGCCGCGCCCACTGCGGGCAGCAATCGCTGCGCCTGCTCCTGCATCTGGGCGGCAGGACGCGTCAGTATCCCAAGGATCGTCAGGCGCTCGGGCAGATGCGCCGGTCTCCGATACAGGCGCAGGACGGCCTCGAGACCCGCAAGCGTAATTTTGCCAACCCTGAGTGCACGTTTGAGGGGGTTCTTTTTAATCTTCTGGATCAAATCGCGCCGCCCGACAATGATGCCAGCCTGCGGGCCACCCAAAAGTTTGTCGCCGCTGAACGTCACGAGGTCGGCCCCCTGCCCGATGGAATCCTGAGGCGTGGGTTCAGCCGGCAGACCATATTGCGTCAGATCCGTCAGGGTGCCTGAGCCGAGATCCACGACGAATGGCAAGCCGTGCGCATGGGCAATCCGCGCAAGGTCGCTTTCGGCAACAGTGGCGGTGAATCCAGCGACCACATAGTTGCTTGTGTGTACCTTCATGATCAGCGCGGTTCTGGCATTGATTGCGTTGTCGAAGTCGTGCGGATGCGTGCGGTTGGTCGTCCCGACCTCGACCAGCTTCGCCCCGGCGCGCTGCATGATGTCCGGAATTCGGAACGCACCCCCGATTTCGATCAGTTCGCCGCGCGAAACAATCACCTGCTTGCGCGCAGCAAGTGCGTTGAGCAGGAGAAACACTGCAGCCGCGTTGTTGTTGACGATGGTTGCAGCTTCAGCGCCAGACAATTCGCAGAGCAGTTGTTCGACGACCTCATCGCGGTCGCCGCGGCGGCCCTCGCCCAGGTCGTATTCCAGGGCGCATGGCTCGGCGGCAGCCCGCGCCATGGCTTCGATCGCTTCACGCGGCATGACCGCGCGTCCCAGATTCGTGTGGAGCACGGTTCCCGTCAGATTAATCACTTGACGCAGATTGGGTCGCGCGCGAGCAGCCAGTTCAGACTCCGCCACATTGAGCAGCGCATCATCATCCGGCGGTTCAGGCAGCCCCATTGAATCCGCGCAACGCAACCGCGCCCTTGCGGAATCCAGTGCGCCGCGTACCGCGCGCAGCACCTCGTCGCGCCCATGCACCTCAATCAGCGCGCCCGCGCGGACATGGGAGAGCAGGCGATCAACGGATGGAAGCGAGGAAAGAAGGTCTGAAAGGGGCGCACGCGCCACGCGTTTCTCGGTCATGGAAGTCGATTCCGCTCGATAAGTTGCAACGCATTAGAACGGCTGCTGCTTCGGGGACATTCTGACAGCAGCCTTAACGTTTTTGTCTCGTTGAAACAATATAGCGGCATTGCTGCGGGTTTGTCCGTATATCGGCTGTCGATCGGTATAAAATACCGCTAAGTTAATCACTTGTTTAGGAAATCGCATGAACGCAGGTGTCGACGCCACCGTCCCCAACCACCCTGTGCGGACGGGCGCCCGCGCCCGGCGCGCAGTTCTGCAGGGCCTGGCGCTGCTGATGTGCACCGGATCCGCGCTTGCGCAGGGCAACTCAGGCCCGCCGCCCGCCCTGCCCGTTTCTGTGGTTGAGGTGGCTCCCACCAGTTTGCCGAACCGCTTCGAGATCACAGCGCAGGCCGAAGGCGCGCGGGAAGCCGAAGTGCGCGCGCGCGTTGGCGGAATACTTCTTAAGCGGCTCTATGACGAAGGCGCCCGAGTCAAGGAAGGCCAGCCACTGTTTCAGATCGATCCTGAGCCATACCGTATCGCGCTCGAAGAGGCATCAGCCAAAGCCCGTCAGACGGCCCGCGAAGCCGCCCGCCTCAAGACTTTGTTCAACAAGCAGGCCGTCAGTGCAAAGGAGTACGAGGATTCGGTCTCGGTCAATGAAATCGCCCAGGCCAATCTGAAAACAGCCCAGCTCAACCTTAAATGGACGACGGTTACGGCGACCATGGACGGCGTTTCCGGCAGAGCACAGCGCTCCGAGGGCAACCTGATCACCACGGCCAGCGATGGGAGCCTGCTGACTTCCATTTATCAGGTGGATCCGATCTGGGTGCGCTTTGGTTTATCCGAAAGCGACACCGCCCGGCTGCCTGGCGGGCGGCTCGACCCCAAGGCCGAATCCACGGTCGAAATCCTGATGCCAGGTGGCGGGGTCTATCCGCAAAAGGGTCGCATCAATTTCCTGTCTGTCTATGTCGACCCCAAACTGGGCACGCAACAGTTGCGTGCTGAATTTCCCAACCCCGATGCGCGGTTCATGCCCGGGCAATTTCTGAAAGTCCGCTTGACCACGGGCAAGCAGGACAATGTTTACCTCGTCCCGCAGGCCTCCGTGATCCAGACCGAAAAGGGCTTCATGGTCTGGACGGTCGGTGAAGGCGACAAAGTCGTTCCCACGCCGATCCGCACCGGCATCTGGATTGATCGCAACTGGGTGGTCCTTTCCGGACTGAAGCCGAACGACCGGGTTGTGGTCGACAACCTCATCAAAATCCGGCCGGGTGCCGTTGTTGCACCCAAAGTCGTTCCACTCGACACGAGCCCGCTTTTTCCCGCGATCGCAACTGACGACAAGGGCGGGAAATGAATCTTTCACGCTTTTTTATCAATCGGCCGATTTTTTCGTCGGTCATCTCGATCACAATCGTCATTGCAGGGCTGATGGCCTTGCGCGGTCTTCCCGTTGCGCAATACCCGGAAATCGCACCGCCGACCGTGATCATCTCGGCCAACTATCCGGGCGCATCGACTGAAACGCTCACCCGAACGGTTGCCGCACCGATCGAAGAACAGCTCTCGGGCGTCGAAAACCTGCTGTACTTCAACTCGACGGCGGCCTCCAACGGCGCACTGACGATCACGGCCACCTTTGAAGTCGGCACCAACATCGACATTGCTACAGTCAACGTCAACAATCGGGTCAAAATCGCAGAACCGCGCCTGCCAGACATCGTCCGGCAATATGGTGTCACGGCACAGAAGCGCTCCAACGATATTCTGCTGGTGTCCGCGATCACTTCGCCGACCGGCGAGCATTCGGCGCTCTACCTTTCCAATTACGCGCTCAACAACGTCCTCGACGAGCTCAAGCGAATTCCCGGCGTTGGCGATGCGCAGATCTTCGGCGCCAAGGACTACTCCATGCGGATCTGGCTCAAGCCTGATCGCATGGCGCAACTGGGGCTCACGGCGACCGACGTCGCCAGCGCCATCGCAGCGCAAAACAAGCAGAACGTGGCCGGCAAGATCGGTCAGGAACCCGCCCCGCGCGGCCAGCAACTGGTCTACACCGTGATGGCAAAGGGTCGCCTGCTCACGACAGAGCAGTTTGGCGACATTGTCCTGCGCTCCTCGGGTCCCACTGGCGTGCTGCGTTTGAAAGATGTCGCGCGTATCGAGCTCGATGCGGCGAACTACGACGCCAATACTACCCTGCTCGGCCAGCCGGTTGCCGTGGTGGCAATCTTCCTTCAGTCCGGTGCCAACGCGCTTGCCGTTGCCGATCGCGTCAAGGCCACCATGGAGGAAATCAAAAAGAAATTTCCGCCGGGGATCGACTATGTCATCCCTTTCGACACGACCAAGTTCGTCAATGCCTCGATCCGTGAGGTCGTGGTGACGCTGGTCGAAGCGATGCTGCTGGTCGCAGGCGTCGTGTTCATCTTCCTGCAGAGCTGGCGCGCGACCCTCATCCCGCTGATTGCGGTACCTGTGTCGCTGATCGGCACGTGTGCCGGCCTCTGGCTGTTCGGCTTTTCGATCAACACGCTGACCCTCTTTGCGATGGTTCTGTCGATCGGCATCGTGGTGGACGACGCCATCGTGGTTCTGGAAAACGTCGAACGGCTCATGTCCGAGCAGCACATGGCGCCCAAGGAGGCCGCGCTCGCCGCCATGAAGGAGGTATCAGGCGCGGTCATAGCCATTGTGCTCGTGCTGGCCGCTGTTTTCATTCCGGTGGCCTTTCTCGGCGGGATCGCTGGCAAACTCTATCAACAGTTCGCGGTCACGGTCGCTCTCTCGGTCTTCCTGTCCGGCATCGTTGCTCTGACCCTTACGCCCGCGTTGTGCGGCGTGCTGCTCAAACCCACGCACACAGAACCGCGGGCGTTCCGCTGGTTCAATCGCGGCTTTGAAAAATTTACCGAAAGCTACGTCAACATCGTCAAAAAGACGCTGCATCACCGCATCATCGGCACCACGGTTTTTGCACTCGTCATCGTCGGGTCGGTGGTGATGTTCCGCGCGGTGCCAGGCGGTTTCGTTCCGCCCGAGGATCAGGGCTATCTCATCAGCGCGCTGATGCTGCCTGACGGCGCCAGTATGCAGCGCACGCAGGCCACGGGCGAATCGTTCCGCGAGAAAGTGGTGCAGGATCCCAGTGTGGCGCGCGTGTTCGTGATTGCCGGCAACGACATCATCGGCGGCGGCGTCAAATCCAACGCAGGCACGATATTTATTCCGCTTAAAGACTGGGAAGAGCGAACCACATCGGCTGAAAACCTGGCCAAGAAATTCACCGGGCTTGGCATGACCATGCCTGACGGCATGGCGCTTGTCTTCAACCCCCCGCCAATCCGCGGCCTGGGGTCTGCCGGCGGCTTCGAATTCTACGTCCAGTCCAAGGCCGAGCCGTCGCCCGCGAATCTTTCGCAAGTGGTGAATACGTTTGTCGACGCGTTGCGCAAGCGCCCGGAACTCACCGGAATCAACTCCTTCTTCAGACCCACATCGCCGCAACTTTATGTCGAGGTCGACGAATCCAAGGCGCTGTCGCTGGGCATTCCTGTCGCCGACGTCTACCTCAGTCTGCAGACGATGATGGGCACGCTCTACGTCAACGACTTCAACGTGAGCGGTCGCACCTATCGTGTCCAGATGCAGGCGGATGCCCAGTACCGTTCCAAGCCTTCGGACATCGGCGAAATCTATGTCCGGGCCGATAACGGCAGCATGGTGCCAGTGTCGGCGCTCATCAGCGTCAAGCAGATCGTGGGCGCCGAACAGCTCGAACGGTTCAATGGCTTTCTCTCGGCCAAGGTGCTCGGCAATGCCGTCGAGGGCGTCAGTTCCGGGGATTCGATCCGTATCGTCCAGGAAGTCGCCCGCGAAATCCTGCCTCCTGGCTATGAACTTGCCTGGTCCGGGCAGGCTTACCAGCAGATTCGCACCGGCACGACTTCAGCTGTTGCATTCGTCTTCGGCCTCATCATGGTCTTCCTGATTCTTTCGGCCCAGTACGAAAAATGGTCACTGCCGATCGCCGTGCTGCTCGCGGTGCCGTTCGCCGTATTTGGCGCACTCTCTGCAGTCCTTGTCCGGAACATGCCCAACGACATTTACTTCCAGATCGGATTGGTGGTGCTTGTCGGGCTATCGGCAAAGAACGCCATTCTGATCGTCGAATTCGCCGCACAGAAGCGAGAACAGGGCATGGGGGTTTTCGATGCGGCGCTCACCGCTGCCCGCCTGCGGTTCCGGCCTATTGTAATGACCTCGCTGGCCTTCATCCTTGGCGTCTTCCCGCTTGTCATCTCCAGCGGCGCAGGCGCGGCTGCGCGTCGCTCGATGGGAACCGGCGTGTTTGGCGGCATGCTGGCCTCGACGTTTATCGCGACCATCTTCGTGCCGATGTTCTTTTCCTGGCTTTCCATCGGGATCAAGAAGCGCGGATCGGACCCCGAGGACGAAGCCACGGTCATTCACCCGAATACCCAGCCCGTCCGCAACGATGGGGAGAAATCGTGAAGCGCCGTCTGAATCTCTTTACCGAACGCCGCGCCTCTTCCGCCGGCCTGCGTCTGTGCACGCTTACGCTTGCCCTGGCGCTGGCGGGCTGCACGCTTGGCCCCGACTATGAACGCCCGGATACTCAATTGCCCGCGGCTTATCGACCTGGCGACGGACCACCCGTTCGATCCGCCGCTGCCGATGGCAAGGCTGCGGTTGAACCCACTGGCACTCCCAGTGACCGCAAGTCCGTCAACCGCGATTGGTGGACCCTGTTCGGAGACGCAACGCTCAACGATCTGATGCAACAAGCGCTGAAGAACAACGCCGACATGGCGATTGCGCTGGCACGCATCGCCGCGGCTGAAGCACTCGCCGTGCAAGCCGGCGCCCCGCTCTACCCGACGCTGGGTGTCAACGCCGGCCTGATTCGCGCGAACTCCGGCGCTCTGGCTTCGGTTCAGGGTGTGGCTGTGCAGGCCAACACCTCTCAGGCCGCGCTGGCGACTTCGTACGAAATCGACCTCTGGGGTCGTGTGCGGCGTGGCATCGAATCCGCAACCGCGCTCGTCAACGCCAGCGTCAACGACCAGGCTGCGGTTCGTCTGACGGTGGAGGGGTTGGTCGCCAGCACCTATCTGCGACTGCGATCCCAGGATGCTCAGATCGACGTATTGCGCGATTCGATCCGTACCCGTGAACACACGACACGCATCGCACAGGCGAAATTCGACGGAGGGCTGTCTTCTCCGATCGACGTCGCTCAGGCCACCGCAGCGCTCGCCGCGGCGCAAGCTGGATTATCGGAAGTCACCCGGCAACGAGATGTGACGCAAAACCTTCTGGGCGTGCTGACCGGAAACCTCGAAGTCGTGATTGCGCCCGGGGACGTGCGCAAGTTGCCGATTCCCCCGGTTCCACCCGCTGGTCTGCCGTCGACACTCCTCGAGAGTCGTCCAGACATTGCCAAGGCCGAACAGGACCTGGTCGCTGCAAACGCGCGGATCGGCGTAGCGACGGCCAACCTCTTCCCGGTATTTTCTCTGACCGGAATGTTAGGGGTGCAATCCATCGACCTGACGCAGTTCGCCTCGCCGCAAAGCACCGTGTGGTCCGCAGGGCTGGGGTTGGTCGCGCCGATCTTTGCCGGTGGCTTGCTGCAGGGGCGTCTCGATTACGCTCGTGCCCAGCAACAGGAAGTCCTTGGCACTTACGTCAAAGTCGTGCGCAACGGCTTCGGCGAAGTCAGCGATGCCCTGGTCAATGTCCGGCAGACCCTGACGACCGAAGGATACCTTTCCACGCAGGTTGCCGCCTCGACGAAATCGCATGATCTCGCCCTCCTGCGCTACGAAGCTGGCTATGTGGATTTTCTGACTGTTCTGCTGGAGCAACGCGCGACCAACGACGCGAGGCTGGCTTTTGTCATCAACCGGGCAGCCCGTTTGCAGGCGGCGGTCGACCTGTTCAAGGCGCTGGGGGGCGGTTGGTCAGCCAGCATGAATAAGTCGGAATCGCTTGCGAATCCGGATGCGAATGCGAATTGACCCGGCGCACGCGCTGCGCCGCGGTCTCAGCTCATGATTCCGATTTGCCATGGGACAAACTCATGGTCGCCCAAACCGAGCAGTTCACTCTTTGAGCGTTCGCCCGACGCAACGCGCAGAAACAGCTCGAAAATGCGCTGACCCATTTGTTGCATGGTCGCCGTGCCGTCGAGTATTTCTCCGCAATTGATGTCCATATCCTCGGTCAGTCGGTTGTACATCGGTGTGTTGGTTGCGAGCTTCACACAAGGAGCTGGTTTTGAACCGAACATCGAACCACGTCCCGTTGTGAACGCGATCAGGTTCGCACCGCCCGCAATCTGCCCGGTTGCCGACACCGGATCGTAGCCCGGCGTATCCATGAATACAAAGCCAGGCGTCGTGACCGGCTCCGCATATTTGTAGACCTCCATCAGAGGCCCGGTGCCGCCTTTCATCGACGAACCAAGAGATTTTTCGAAGATATTCGCCAAACCTCCTGCCTGATTGCCTGGGCTGACAATGCCGTTGATCTGCACATCGCGCCCGGGCGAGTAGACATCCTTCCACCAGCGGATGCGCTCGACAAGCTTCTCGCCAATCGCGCGGTTCGCCGCGCGTCGTGTCAGCGTATGCTCGACGCCATAGATTTCGGGCGTTTCGGACAGAATGCCGGTTCCGCCATGGCGCGCGAGAATATCGACTGCGGCCCCCAGCGCCGGATTGGCCGTAATGGAAGAAAACCCATCGGAGCCACCGCACTGCAGCCCCACGCACAGGTGACTTGCCGACACGGTTTGTCGTCTGGCCTTGTCAGCCTCGGGCAACATCGCGCTGACGGCCTCGATGCCCGCCTGGATCGTTCGCGTGGTGCCACCCGTCTCCTGCATGACAAACGTCTTCAGACGGTTGTCCTCATGCAGCCCCTGCTGCTCCATCAGACCCTTGATCTGATTGCGCTCGCAGCCAAGTCCGATCACCAGCGCGCCAGCGAGGTTGGGATGACGTGCGTAACCCGCCATGGTTCGACGCAACAGATCCATGGGTTCGCCCGACATCTCCATGCCGCAGCCTATCGAATGACTGAACGCCACGACACCATCGACGTTGGGGTATTGAGCCAGACGCTCCGGAGTGAACCACGCGGCAATTTTGTGCACAACGGTCGCGGAACAATTGACCGTGGAGAGCAAAGCGATGAAATTGCGGGTACCCACGCGCCCGTCCGGCCGCAGGTATCCCTCGAACGTAGCGCGTTCGGATTCCGGCAACAACCCGACGGCCTTGAATTCACTTGCGTGTGCGTAATCACGGTCGAATTCACGGAACTCCGTGTTGTGACTGTGCACCATCGTTCCCGGTTCGATATCGGTATTGGCAAATCCGATCGTCACCGCGTATTTCAGGATGGGTTCGCCCCTGAGGATCTTGCGCGCTGCAATCTTGTAGCCCGCGGTGACCTGACTGCGGCTGACCATGTTCTCGCTGGGGATCGGGGTGCCGATGGCGATATCGACCCGCGCCACCACAATGTTGTCGCGCGAGTGCAGTCGGATGATGGGTCCGGTCATCGTTTTTTCGGATGTTTCTATCATGTGGCGCCTTTAGTACGGTATCGGTGCGATACCCTTGGAGTGCGTTTCAGAAGCCGACTGCCTGACCATCACGCCGGCTATCGCTGGCGGCCACGTACCCGTCTTCGGTGTCGTCTGACAGCCGCCAGATGAACTGGCCGGATCCGAAGTCCATATAGGGGTCATCGATGGCTTTCAGTTGATGACCCATCGCCTGCAGTCCGGCGATCGTCTGCGAACGCATGGTCGACTCGACATCGAGCGTGAAATCCCGATTCAGCTTCCAGCGTGGCGCGCAGCAGGCGGCCTGAGGCTGCTGGTCGTAGTCAACCATCCGGACGACGGTCTGAACATGACCCTGAGGCTGGATATCGCCGCCCATGACCCCAAAGCTCATCACCGGTCGGCCTGCGCGCGTCAGGAAGCCCGGGATAATGGTATGGAACGGTCGCTTATGGCCCTCGACGACATTCGGGGAGACGGGATCCATCGAGAAACCCACGCCACGATTCTGCAGACTGACCCCGGTACCTGGCACCACGACGCCAGACCCAAACCCCATGTAGTTCGACTGGATGAACGAAATCATCATGCCGCTCTCGTCGGCCGCCGTCAGGTAAATAGTGCCGCCCGTGGCTGGCATTCCGGGCGTAAAGGTCGTTGCACGGGCAGGGTCGATCAGGCGCGCGCGCGACGCGAGATAGGTATCTTCGAGCATCTGCGCGGGTGTGACCTCCATCGAACGCGGGTCGGACACGTAGCGGTAGAGATCCGCCATGGCCAGTTTCATCGCCTCAATCTGGATATGCTGGGATTCGACAGAGTCCACCGCCAGACTCCTCAGATCGAACTGATCCAGGATGCCCAGCGCCATCAGCGCTGAAATCCCCTGACCGTTCGGGGGGATTTCGTGCAAGGTGTAATCGCGGTACCGCCGTGCAATCGGTGTCACCCAATCCGGTCGATAGTCACGCAGATCGCTCAGTGTGTGTACCCCGCCATGCGCCTGGATATGTGCAATGATGGCCTCGGCGGTTTGTCCTTCGTAGACATCGCGTCCGCGAGTGCGCCCGATTCGCCGGAGCGTTTCAGCCGCCTCGCGGAACACGAAGCGCTCACCGACCGCGGGAGCACGACCGTTTGGCATGAAAGTCTGCGCAAAGCCTGGCTGGTCTTTCAGCTCCGGCACTGCCGCGGCCCATTTCTGCGCAACCACCGGCGGGACTGCCGTGCCGCGTTCGGCGATTTCGATGGCCGGAGCCATCAGGTCCTCAAACGGCAGTTTGCCGAAGCGTTCGTGTAACGCGGCCCAACCCGAAACCACGCCCGGGATCGTGATCGTGTCGACACCCCGTTTGGGGGCGTTTGCCAGGCCCTTGGCGTTGACGCCGTACTTGCGGCTGAAGTAATCCGTGTTCCAGGCGGCGGGTGACCACCCAGAGGCATTGAGGCCTTGCAGCGCCTTGCCGTCCCAGACGATTGCAAACGCATCGCCGCCCAACCCACACGAAACGGGTTCGATCAGGGTAATCGCTGCTGCGGCGGCGATTGCGGCGTCGACCGCGTTGCCGCCGGCCAGCATCATCCGCAAACCTGCTTGCGCCGCCAGGGGATGTGAAGTCGACACCACGTTCCGCGCAAACACGGGGATGCGCATTGTCGGGTAAGGATTGGACCAGTTGAAAGCTTTCACGAGAACCACCGGGATCGAAAGAAGAGGAAATGGCGCCTGCGCAACTTGCGCACGGCGCCATCGGTTATGCAAGCGCGAATCAGTAGGCCGTGTCGCCCCTTTTGCTCGTGCGGATCAAAGAGCCGTGTCGCCCCATTTGCTCGTGCGGATCAAAGAGCCGGGTCGCCCCATTTGCCCGTGCGGATCAAAGAGCCGTGTCGCCGCTTTCGCTCGTACGGATCCGGATTGCCTGTTCAACGGGCGAGACGAAAATCTTGCCATCACCGATTTTTCCGGTTCGCGCAGCCTTGATCACGGCTTCAATTACATCGTCGACCAGCGTATCGGCCACCACCATCTCGACGCGAATCTTCGGCAGGAAATCGACCACGTACTCGGCACCGCGGTAGAGTTCGGTGTGGCCCTTCTGGCGCCCGAACCCCTTGACTTCGGTCACCGTCAGACCGTTGACGCCGACCTCGGCCAGCGCCTCCCGTACTTCATCGAGCTTGAAGGGTTTGATGATGGCGGTTACTTGCTTCACGATGCGTCCCGGAAAAAGAATATTCAAAAGGCCAGAAGTTCAGCCCGTGGCGTGCAATCAGAATGATTCCCGATAGCCGTTGGTCAGAGGATAACGCCAATCGCGCCCAAACGCCCGATCGGTGATTCTGGGCCCGGGCGGTCCCTGCCGGCGCTTGTATTCATTGATTCGGATCAGGCGGACAATCTGGTCGACATGCTCCCGCGCGTAGCCCGCAGCCACCACTTCCGCAGCTGACTGATTGTGCTCGACATAGTGCTCGATGATCGCGTCAATCACTTCATAGGGAGGAAGGTTATCCTGGTCCGTCTGATCGGGACGCAATTCCGCTGAAGGTGCGCGCGTGATGATGCGCTCGGGTATCACCTCGCCGAGCAGGTTGCGCCAGCGCGCCAGCCGATAGACCAGCGTCTTGGCCACATCTTTGAGCAAGGCAAACCCACCGGCCATGTCCCCGTACAGAGTGCAATAACCGGTCGAAAGCTCTGATTTGTTCCCTGTCGTCAGCACCAGATGCCCGAATTTGTTCGAGAGCGCCATCAGCAACATGCCACGAATGCGCGCCTGAATATTTTCTTCCGTGGTGTCGGGCGCTTTGCCGGCAAACAGAGGTTCCAGCACGTGCTCGAAGGACTCGGCCAGGCCACCTATTGCCACCGCGTCATAGCGTACCCCCAATCGGTTCGCCATATCACTGGCGTCGATCTGCGAGATATCAGCGGTGTAGCGCGACGGCATCATGACGACCGACACACGGTCGGCACCGAGGGCATCCACCGCCACGGCGAGTACCACGGCGGAATCTATGCCACCGGATAATCCGAGCACCACCGATTTAAAGCCATTCTTAGTAACATAATCCGAAAGCCCTACTTTCAAAGCCTCCCAAACCTGACCCTCTGCCGAAAGGAGCTCAGGCCCGAGTTTCGTTGCTTCAGTCGGGCGATTCACGGACCGGATCGCGCCATTGGTTTCAACCTCGACCAATTCCAGCGCTTCATGGAAATCTGGCAGGCGGGCAACCAGACGCGCCTCGCGATCAAGCGCGAACGAAGCACCGTCAAATACCAACTCGTCCTGACCGCCGGCAAGATTGGAGTAAATCAGGGCACAGCCAGTGTCGCGCACGCACCGTTGGGCCACCGACACCCTCAAAGCCTGTTTGCCGAGGCTGAATGGCGAGGCGTTCGGTACCAGCAACACCTGAGCGCCGGCTGCCGCGGCAGCCCGCGGCGCCGTTTCGAACCAGGCATCTTCGCAAATATTGATCCCGAACCGCACACCATCGACGTCAAATGTAAACGGACGATCGTCAGGGCGGAAATAGCGCCTTTCGTCAAAAACCGAGTAGTTGGGGAGTTCGCGCTTACAATACGTGCCCAGCAGCCGACCCTCGAAAAGTACCGAGGCGGCATTGCGCAGCCCCTCAGGTTGCTGCGCGACGTGTCCGACGACCACTCGCAGCCCGTCAAGCGGGGCAAGATCGTCGCACAACCTGCGCAGTGCAGCCTCAGTCTGGTGCACGAACGAGGGGCGCAGCAGCAGGTCCTCGGGCGGGTACCCTGTCAACACGAGTTCAGGCGCAAGCAGGATGCGCGCGCCAAGCGCGTGCGCGCGACGCGCCGCCTCCAGGACCCGAGCCGCATTGCCGGCCAGATCACCCACGCACGCATTGATCTGTGCGATTCCCACCCTTACCGCGGTCATGTCGTTCCCGGTCAATTCGAGTTGTCGTTGGAAAAAATTATCGCACGATGGTCTCGTGCGCGCCTCGAACTATAATCCTCAGCCATGGAAAACACTCCCTCCCCCCCTCAGAATCAGTTCGATAACAAAGCTCAGGCCTGGTCAGCACGCTTCTCCGAGCCCGTGTCCGATCTCGTCAAACGCTATACCGCGTCGGTTGACTTCGATAAACGCCTGGCCTTGTTCGATATTCGTGGCTCGCTCGCTCACGCCGAAATGCTCGCTGCGGTGGGTGTGATCTCTGCCCAGGACTTGTCCGATATCCAGCGCGGAATGACGCAGATCCGCAGCGAGATCGCCGCTGGCAGCTTTCAGTGGCTGCTGGATCTGGAAGATGTTCACCTGAACATCGAAAAGCGGCTGGTCGAACTTGTGGGCGACGCTGGCAAGCGATTGCACACCGGCCGTTCACGCAACGATCAGGTCGCGACCGACATCCGCCTGTGGCTGCGGGACGAAATCGATGGGTTGATCCAGTTGCTCGGGGGCCTGCGCCATGCGCTCGCCAGCGTTGCGTTGACCCACGCCGATACCATCATGCCAGGCTTCACCCATCTGCAGGTCGCCCAGCCTGTCACCTTCGGCCATCACCTGCTTGCGTACGCCGAAATGTTCGGACGCGACGCGGCACGGCTTGCCGATTGCCGCAAGCGTGTTAATACGCTGCCGCTTGGTGCCGCCGCGCTCGCCGGTACCAGTTTCCCGATCGACCGCGAGCGCGTGGCACGCACCCTTGGCTTTGATGAAGTCTGTCGTAATTCGCTGGATGCAGTATCCGATCGGGATTTCGCCATCGAATTTTGCGCCGCGTCCGCGCTGATCATGACCCACATCTCGCGCTTCTCCGAAGAACTGGTGCTCTGGATGAGTCCGCGCATAGGATTCATCGATCTGGCTGACCGCTTTTGCACAGGCAGTTCGATCATGCCTCAGAAGAAAAACCCCGATGTGCCGGAACTCGCGCGTGGCAAGACAGGACGCGTCAATGGTGCGTTGGTCGCCATGCTCACGCTCATGAAAGGTCAGCCGCTGGCCTACAACAAGGACAACCAGGAAGACAAGGAAGGCCTGTTTGACACCGCGGATACGGTGCGCGACACGCTCACGATCTTCATCGACCTGGTCGGTGGCATACGTGTCAAGCAAGAGGCGATGCGCGCGGCGGCCCTGCAAGGCTTTGCAACCGCCACCGACCTCGCGGATTATCTGGTCAAGCGCGGTTTGCCGTTCCGTGATGCGCACGAAGCCGTGGCGCATGCCGTGCGCGAATGCGAACTCAAGGGCTGCGATCTGGCCGACCTGACCACACAGGAGTTGCGGCAATTCAATCCGGCAATCGACGACGATGTCCATGCTGTTCTGACACTGGAAGGGTCAGTCGCCGCGCGATCGCACATCGGTGGCACAGCTCCCGATCGTGTGCGGGAAGCAGCGCAGCGGGTGCTTTCAGACTCCGTCGGGCTCGAAAACCGCGATTGATTCCACATGCCCGGTATGCGGAAACATGTTGATGACGCCGGCGGCGCGCAACACATAATTTCCTTCATGCACGAGTATCGCCGCGTCCCGCGATAGCGTCCCGGGGTTACAGGATACGTAAACGATCCGCCCGGGTCGCAGGTCAGAAGGCAGTTGCGCCAGTGCCTGGGAAATTGCGTGTGCGCCCTCGCGGGGAGGGTCGATCAGGATGCGGTCAAACTTCCCCAGGCCTTCGAGCCACTGCAGGTTCACGTCGAACAGGTTCAGCGTTTGAAAGCTGGCATTGCCAATTCCAGCCTCTGCTGCCGACTGGGTCGCCCGATCGACCAGAGACTGGCTGCCTTCAACACCGATCACTTCCCGAGCCTGCGTGGCCAGAGGCAAGGTGAAGTTGCCCAGCCCGCAGAACAAGTCAGCCACGCGATCTCCGGGGCCAGCCTGCAACAAACCCAGCGCCCGGGAAACCAGTGCCCGATTGATCTGGTGGTTGACCTGCGTGAAATCGGTCGGACGAAACGGCATGCGTAAGCCGAATTCCGGTAGCGTGTAAGCAAGCGCCGCTTCGTGTTCGGGCACGAGTGCGTGAACCGTGTCCGGCCCTTTTGACTGCAGCCACCACTGAATGTCGTACTGATCGGCAAACCCGCGCAGCTCGGCGATGTCCGCCGGGGTCAGCGGCAGGAGGTGCCTGAGCACCAGGGCCGTTGCGCGATCGCCGATGGCAACTTCAATCTGCGGAACGCGATCGGGCGCCGACAGCCGGCCGATCAGCCCACGCAGCGGAATGAGCAGGCGGGCCACATGCGGTGGCAGAATTTCACAAGACTCGATGTCCGCGACGAAACTGCTCTTGCGCTCATGAAACCCCACCAGAATCTTGTTTTTCTTGGCGACCCAGCGCACAGCCAGCCTGGCTCTGAACCGGTATCCCCAGGTCGGCCCATGCAAGGGCGGCAAGATGCGCTGGGGTCTGACACCCGCGATGTGGGTTAAGCCATCCTCAAGCGCACGCTGCTTAATTGCCACCTGAGCGCCGGCATCGACGTGCTGCATGACACAGCCGCCGCACACACCGAAATGGCGGCATTTGGGTTTGACGCGCAGGTTGGACTCGCGAAAGACCTCTTCCACGCGGGCGATTTCATAGGAGGGCTTGCGTCGCAGTGTGTGCGCCGAGACAAGCTCACCCGTCAGCGCACCTTCAATGAAGATGACTTTGCCATCACGGCGTGCAACACCGCGCGCCTCAAGATCCAGAGATTCGACTTCCAGCACGGGTCAGGGTCCCGACCGGCGGATTCTGCCGTGGCGCTCGTGTTGCTGGGTCATATAGTCAACCAGCTTGGCGCGCTGCTTGAGATCAAGCGAATCCCAAAAAACCAGCCAGAGGTCCTGGACACGATCCATGCGCTCCTGCATGACTTTACGCGCGTTCGTGCGCATGACATTGACCACGCGCGGATCGAAGTCCGCGCCCCGCTTCAATTCCCTGGAAAGCGCGTCAAACTCCGCCCTGCGGCTAACCTGATTGTCAGCCCACATGGTTTTACGCGCCGCCTGCGCCGCATCGACCTTTTCGCGCTGCGCGGGTGTCAACGCCAGCGTGGCCATCAATTGCTCGGAGAAGCTGCCGAGCTCACCGGGTTCGACCGGTACCATCGGCGCGCTCGGCCCCGCGCTGGGTACCGGACTCAGTGGGGTTGTGCCTGGCTGAGGCGCGCCGATGACGCCGGGCGTGCCACCGAGGCTCTGGCCCTGAGATGGCGTCGCCAGCAGAATGAGTCCCACCGCGCCAAGCGCCCGGGAGATGCGCGCAAATGTCATTTTGTAAGCTCCTGTGCCGCGGTACCAGCCCTTGTGTGCAAACTACCGTGCCGGCAGGTATTGCATCGGATCGACCGGTGTACCCTGGCGCCGCACCTCGAAGTGCAATCGGGGGGAGGTGGCGTCCGACTGCCCGATTTCGGCAATCTTCGCGCCCTTTTTGACGGTTTGCTCCGATTTGACCAGAAGCACCTTGTTATGGGCGTAGGCTGTGATGAAACCGTGTCCATGATCGACGATCACCAGGTTGCCAAGGCCACGCACGCCATTGCCGGCGTACATGACTCTGCCCCCGGCCGCCGCGACGACCGGATCGCCAACGGCGCCACCGATATCGATTCCCTTGCTGGCTGCCGAAAAGCCCTGAATGATATTCCCCTTGGCAGGCCAACCCCAATCAATGGTGGAGGCATCCGCTGCGCGGGTAGGCGTCGAATCGGTCGAGGCTGCACCATCAAGAGGGCGGGCTTCCGGTTTACCCGTCGAGGAGACCGGCGCGACACGCGTGGAAGCGCTCTCGGGCCGATCAGACAGCTTGAGCGCCTGCCCGACCAGAATCCGGTTGGGATTTGTGATGTTATTCAGGCGTTTGATCGTGTTTTCGTCCACACCGGTCGCACGCGAGATCTTGGACAGCGTATCGCCGGGCTTGACTGTGTAGGTCGCTGGTGAAGACGACGACGCCGGGGATTGCGCACTGAGGTCGTTGACCGGTGCGCGATTGCCCGAGTCGCCTGCGCATCCCGCAAGCGCCACGACGAGCGTGGCTAAAACATACTTCCTGAACACCGTTTTCCTCAACTGACGTGCGACGCACTGATCCGCGACCGCGCTATTCATACCGATCTGCTCCCCGAGCATACCATTCTCCTGTCCGCTCATGATTGCACCCCCGACTTCAGCGGCACAAAACGGACCGTCTCAAGTTCATTGCGTACCCAGTTGGTCGGCCCGGTGCGCTGCACACGGACCAGTCGTTGCGCATTCAACCCTTCGGGCGCTATGAGCACCCCGCCAATGGCAAGCTGATTGAGCAAGGCGTGCGGGATCTGCACACCAGCGGCCGCGACGACGATCGCATCAAAGGGCGCCGCGTTGGGCAACCCCAGCATGCCGTCACCGAACGAGACCCGCACCCGGGTCAGGCGGATCTCGCGCAAACGATCCCTGGCCATATCGTACAACGCGCGAATGCGTTCAATCGAATAGACCTGGGGAAATACCTGCGCCATGACCGCTGCCTGATAGCCGCATCCTGTACCCACTTCGAGAACCCGTGTGGGCACGGCGGGCTCGCAGACGGCGGCAATCATGCGCGCCACGACCCAGGGCTGTGAGATCGTCTGACCATGGCCAATGGGCAGCGCCGCATCGTCGTAGGCGCGGCTGGCGAGCGCTTCATCGACAAAAGCGTGCCGGGCCACCGCCTGCATGGCCGATAACACGCTCTCATTGGCGATACCCTGTGCACGCAACCGTTCGACCATCGCCGTGCGCAGTCGCTCAGAATTCAGACCGAGGTTGTCCGACGCGTTTTTGACCGGTGTGGCAGCGGCTGAATTGACAGGCGCGAGTCGCGAGGCGGAGATCCGCGTATTACTGTTGGTTGCCGTGATGCCCTGCAGACCGCGGCCCGATCCCCCACGCGGATCGCGTGTGGGAAGGCGCAACGCTGTCCGAGGGGTCAGGCGCATAAATGACCAACCCATTGGGTGATGTGACCCAGGCGAGCCTGGTCAGTCAGATCCAGGCGCAACGGCGTCACCGACACATACCCCTGCTCGATCGCATCGAAATCCGTACCCGAGGAAGCGTCGTTGGCAGCGCCCGCAGGGCCGATCCAGTAGACAGTTTCACCATAGGGTGTGGACGCGGGGATGACCGGCTGCGACGGATGGCGTTTGCCCAGACGGGTGGCGCGCATGCCCCGCAATTGATCGAGTGGCAGGTTGGGTACGTTGACGTTGAGCAACACCGCTCCGCCGGCAGGCTGCGCTAACTGATGCGCCACCAGTCGTCGCGCGGCATCGACGGCGGTTTCCAGGTGCGCCCAGCCCTTGTCGACCAGGGAAAATGCCAGCGACGGAACACCAAAAAGGTACCCCTCGGCGGCTGCGGCAACGGTACCGGAATACAAGGTGTCATCGCCCATGTTGGCACCGTTGTTAATACCGGAGACCACGAGATCGGGACGAACGCCAAGCAGCCCGGTCATGGCGATATGGACGCAATCCGACGGCGTGCCGTTCACGTAAATGAAGCCGTTTGGCGCATGACGAACCGCGAGCGGGCGGGTCAGGGTGAGTGAATTCGACGCGCCGCTGTGATTGACCTCTGGGGCAACGACCGTGATTTCGGCCAGATCGCGCAGCGCTTCGACAAGCGCTTCGAGGCCGCGGGCGTTGTATCCATCGTCGTTCGAAACCAGAATATGCATAGGGTAGGAAAATCCTTTCGATCTGGCTAGGAATTGTACCCGCTGAACGGCTCACGACTCTTAAAAAAACTGCGCTCTGAAGAGGCAGCGCGCTAGAATGCGGGCAACCAAAGCTTCCCCGATCGACCGACCATGCCTGATATCGCCAATCCGCTCGTCGTCACCGCCATCCTCATCGCCGCCTACCTGATCGGCTCGGTTCCTTTCGCGGTCGTCGTCAGCAAGCTGTTCGGACTTCAGGATCCACGATCCTACGGCTCGGGCAACCCGGGAGCAACCAACGTGCTGCGCAGCGGCAACAAGGCGGCCGCCGCGCTGACCCTGATCGGCGACGCCGCCAAGGGCTGGCTGGCCGTCTGGATCGCCATGCGCATCGGCGCAGCGCCTGTCGTCGTGGCGCTTGTGGCGCTCGCCGTCTTCCTGGGTCACCTGTATCCCTTGTTCCTTGGCTTCAAGGGCGGCAAGGGCGTCGCAACGGCACTGGGAGTGCTGCTTGCCATACAGCCCTGGCTGGGCCTGGCAACCGCCCTCACCTGGCTGTTGATTGCGATTTTCATG
The DNA here is from genome assembly GCA_020851995.1 of Burkholderiaceae bacterium. Lineage (GTDB taxonomy): Bacteria > Pseudomonadota > Gammaproteobacteria > Burkholderiales > Burkholderiaceae_B > Zwartia. Next base: position 89,778 of record JADZBO010000116.1, on the reverse strand, counting down.
CGCTACTCGTCGCTGGCGGCAATCGCCGCTGCCGTGTTCGCGCCCTGCTACTACCTCCTTGGCGGCAATCTGGTCTGGCAAGCGGAAAGGCCAGTCGCAGTAGCGATCTCCGCAATCGCACTGACCCTCGTCTACCGTCACCGCGCCAATATTGGCCGTCTCCTCAATGGCACGGAACCTCGCATCGGCAAGAAAAAATCCGCCTGAATCCAGCTCCGTCAGTGGTAGCCATCGCACAGCGCACCCTGCGTCGACACAGGCCACGCTCTCAACACCGGACTGGACTCCGGGGATTCCCCCGCATCAGGTGAGCGTCCTCAATCAGATTTGTGCCAGATCCCAGCGCGGGTAGACGTTAAAGCCATGGGCGCCGGGCGACAGGTCCGCCAAGCCGCGGGAAACCCTCTGTGCAGCGGCGAACGCGATCATGGCGCCGTTGTCGGTGCAGAGCGCAAGCGGGGGGAAAAAGGCCTCGCCCCGCAAAGGGCGCATTCGCCCGGCAAGTTGCTCACGCAGACGCCGATTGGCACCCACGCCTCCGGCCACGACCAACCGCCTCAGTCCCGTTTGCTTGAGCGCAGCGATCGATTTTGCGACCAGCACATCGACAATCGCAGCCTGCGTCGCGGCGGCAAGGTCCTGCTTCAGGCTTGCACTTGGCACAGGCTGGCTGAGCGCATCGCGCAGGCGGGTTAACACCGCCGTCTTCAGACCACTGAAACTGAAATCAAGATTCTGGCTGTGCAGCATCGGTCGGGGCAGATCAAAGGCGCGGTGATCACCCTGCTCTGCCAGTTGCGCCAATGCGGGGCCGCCCGGGTATCCTAGGCCGAGAAGCTTGGCGGTTTTGTCAAAAGCCTCACCGGCTGCGTCATCCAGCGTTTCGCCCAACAACGCATACTGGCCGACCTCATCGACACGCATTAACTGGGTATGCCCGCCGGACACCAGCAGCGCGACGAAAGGAAACTCCGGGCAGGGATCGGCGAGGCGGGGCGACAGCAGATGGCCCTCGAGATGGTGAATCGGTATGGCAGCGAGCCCGAGCGACCAGGCAACCGACTGCGCGACACTTGCCCCCACGAGCAGCGCCCCGGCAAGCCCTGGTCCGGCGGTATAGGCAACAGCCCCGATGTCCGCAAGAGTGAGTCCGGCCTGATCAAGCACCGAGCGCGTCAGCGGAACAACCCGGCGGATATGGTCACGCGAGGCGAGTTCCGGGACGACGCCACCGTAAGACGCGTGCATCGCGACCTGCGTATGCAGCGCGTGCGACAGCAGACCGCGCTCTGTGCAGACCAGCGCGACACCGGTCTCGTCACAGGAACTTTCGAATCCAAGGATAATCATCGCAAAAGTTTAACGCCTCGCGTGCACTCACCTGCTGGCAACCCGCCCGTGAGGCCCGCGCAAACTGTCCGGCCGGACTTCAGTCGTCAATCCCGCGCGAGGCCAGGTAGTCCTCGTAGCCACCACGATAGTCGGTGACTTCCCCGTCCGCGTTGATTTCCCAGACACGGCTTGCGAGCGCATCGACAAATTCGCGATCGTGCGAAACAAAAAACAGCGTGCCGGCGTACTTGTCCAGCGCGAGTTGCAGCGATTCGATCGATTCCATGTCCAGGTGATTCGTCGGCTCGTCAATCAGCATCACGTTGTGCCGTCCGAGCATCAGCCGGCCGAAGGACATGCGGTTTTTCTCGCCACCGGAGAGCACCGCGGGTGACTTGGGCAGATCGTCTGAGGAAAACAGCAGACGCCCAAGCGTGGAGCGCATCGACTGGTCGTCGTCGCCCGGTTGGCGGTAGCGCGACATCCAGTCGAGCAGAGTGGTCTCCTGATCGCGGAAATCATCGGAAACGTCCTGCGCCATATAGCCGCAATCCGCATTCTCCGACCACTTCACGTGGCCGCGGTCAGGCGCGAGGTCGAGCGCCAGCATCCGCAGCAGCGTGGTCTTGCCAACGCCGTTGGCGCCAATGATCGCGATTTTCTCCCCGGCCTCGACCATCGCCGAAAACGGCTTGATCACCGGGGCGTCGAACGACTTCTGAATATGCTCCAGGGTGACAGCCAGCCTGTGCATCACCTTCTTCTGCTCGAACCGGATGTACGGATTCTGGCGCGACGAAGGCTTGACCTCGATCTGCGCTGCCTTGATCCGGTCGATCTGCTTCAGCCGGGAAGTGGCCTGCCGCGCTTTGGATTTGTTGGCCGAAAAGCGCCGCACAAAGTCCTGCAGTTCCGACACCCGTTCCTTGGCCTTCGCGTTCGCGTTTTGCGTGCGCTCGCGCGCTTGCGTTGACGCCAGCATGTAGTCGTCGTAATTGCCCGGGTAGACGCGTAACTCGCCGAAATCCAGATCAGCCATGTGCGTGCAGACCTGATTCAGGAAGTGCCGGTCATGGCTGATGATCACCATCGTGCTCTGGTACTCGTTGAGCACATGCTCCAGCCAGCGGATGGTGTTGATGTCCAGGTTGTTGGTCGGCTCATCGAGCAGCAACAGATCCGGCTTGGAAAACAGCGCCTGCGCCAGCAACACCCGAAGCTTGGAGCCGGGGGCCACCTCCCGCATCGGCAGTTGATGCTGATCGACAGGAATTTCCAGGCCCAGCAGTAACTCGCCGGCACGCGCCTCGGCGGTGTAGCCGTCATATTCGGCGAAATGGGCCTCGAGGTCAGCGGCGCGCATATAGTCGTCGTCAGAGGCTTCGGGGTTCGCATAGATTGCGTCACGCTGCGTCATGGCGTTCCACATTTCCAGGTGACCCATCAACACCACGTCGAGCACTCGAATGTCCTCGAAGGCAAACTGGTCCTGACGCAACTTGCCCATGCGTCGTCCTGGCTCGAGGGAAACATTACCCGCTGACGGTTCAAGATCACCGCCAAGAATCTTCATCAGAGTGGATTTTCCCGACCCATTGGCACCGATCAGGCCGTAGCGGTTGCCATCGCCAAATTTGACGCTGACGTTCTCGAACAGAGGCTTCGGTCCGAACTGGATAGTGAGATTTGATGCTGTTATCACGATAAGACTACTGAGTAAATACCTAGGAAAACTTGGGTTACACGCTGACAAAATATCTTTCAGTGTAACAACCGCTAAAAAACACCCCTGAGACAGCTGGATCTTTCTATCATGCGCCGGCGTTGCGAATTGGTCATAAGGCGCACGGTTCACCTGAGGAAGATCACATTGGAAGCTGCCACATCCCTGTTCAACTTGCTGGGCTCCTACATCTGGGGCCCTTTCATGCTGGCGCTGCTGGCAGGAACCGGTCTGTATTTCACCCTGCGGCTGGGGTTTTTGCAGGTGCGGCTTCTGCCCTGCGCGCTTGGCCTTGCATTTTCCCGTCACCAGGATACGCGCTCACCGGGCGACATCACGCAGTTTCAGGCCCTGATGACGGCGCTCGCGGGCACCATCGGCACAGGCAATATCGCGGGCGTCGCGACCGCAGTCGTCGCGGGCGGGCCGGGGGCTGTATTCTGGATGTGGGTCACCGCCCTGCTCGGCATGGCGACCAAATACGCCGAAGGCCTGCTGGCGGTGCGGTATCGGGTGCGTGACGAAAACGGCAACATGTCCGGTGGCCCGATGTACTACATAGAGCGCGGGCTTGGCATGAAGCGCCTCGCCAGCGCCTTTGCCTTATTCGGCATGGTGGCGGCACTCGGTACTGGCTCCTCGGTGCAATCGAATTCGGTCGCTCAGGCCATGATCGCGAGCTTTGGCGTGCCTGCCTGGATCACCGGCATCGTTCTCACTGCCGTGACCGCGCTGGTGATCCTGGGTGGTATCTGCAGCATAGCGCGCGTGGCGTCTCTGATCGTGCCGGTCATGGCGGGCATCTACGTGCTGGGCGCGGTCGTAATCATCGTATGCAACGCCGAACTCCTGTTGCCAGCCCTGAAGCTGATCCTGACCGATGCGTTCACCGGGGATGCCGTGGCAGGCGGCGCTCTCGGCACCGTGATCCGCATGGGCGTGGCACGCGGTGTGTTCTCTAACGAGGCAGGACTCGGTTCAGCGCCGATCGCCGCAGCGGCCGCCAAAACCAACACACCGGTGCATCAGGCGCTGGTATCCATGACGGGCACCTTCATCGACACGCTGGTGGTCTGCACCATGACCGGACTGGTACTGGTCATGGGTGGCCTCTACACGGGGGGCGCCAACGGTGCCGCCCTGACAGCCCAGACATTTGATGCGTTGCTCCCCGGGCCAGGCGGCTGGATCGTCACGATCGGCCTGATTTTCTTTTCTTATTCCACTATTCTGGGCTGGAGCTTCTACGGCGAGAAATGCGCCCAGTATCTTTTGGGCACACGTGTCGTGCGCCCCTACCGCATCCTCTATACGGCGTTCCTGATGGGCGGTGCCGTAATTTCTCTCGATCTGGTGTGGGCGGTCTCCGATGTGTTCAACGGCATGATGGCGTTGCCCAATCTGGTCGGTCTGCTGCTGCTTTCCGGCGTTGTCATCCGGGAAACCCGCGCATTCATTGATTCGAGCCCTGATAATCTCGCGGAAATTAGCGTAAACCCCCGGGAAATTAGTGGTCAATCTCGTTAGAATGTCGCACATTCTGGAGAATAGTGAGCGAGGAGCCCCTATGATATTCAACAAAAAATTCATTTTCGCAGCAACTGCTGCCACCCTGATCGCCGGATCCGCCGCCGCGCAGGAAACCATCAAGATTGGTGTCATCGGTCCGTTTACCGGCGGCTCATCGTCGATGGGCGTCAGCATGCGTGATGGCGTCGTGCTCGCCGCCAAGGAAATCAATGCCAATGGCGGCGTGCTCGGCAAGAAGATCGAACTGGTCTTGCGCGACGACGAAGCCAAGAATGAGCGTGGCGTGGAAATCGCCCAGGAGTTCATTAACAAGACCAAGGTCGCCGCGACGGTCGGCTATATCAATACCGGTGTGGCACTCGCCTCGCAGCGCTTCTTCCAGGAAGCCAAGATTCCGGTCATCAACAACGTCGCGACTGGCACGCTGATCACCCGTCAATTTGAAAAGGAACCGGAGAACTACATATTCCGGACCTCGGCCGCGGACAATATCCAGGCGCCGATGATTGTCGAAGAGGCCGTGACGCGTCGCGGTTTCAAAAAAGTCGCCATTCTGGCTGACTCGACCGCCTACGGCGATCTCGGCCGCAAAGACCTGACCGCCGCACTCGAAGCCAAGGGCATCACGCCTCTGGTCAGCGAGAAATTCAACATCGGCGATAAGGACATGACCGCTCAGTTGCTCAAGGCCAAGGAAGCTGGCGCCGAAGTCATCCTGACCTACGCAATCGGTCCGGAACTGGCCATGATCGCCAACGGCATGGCCAAGATCGCCTGGAAGAAGCCGATGATCGGCAGCTGGACCCTTTCGATGGCCAACTTTATCGACACGGCTGGCAAGAACGGCGAAGGCGCGACGATGCCGCAAACTTTCGTCCAGAACGGCAACACGCCGAAGCGCAAGGCCTTCATCGATGCGTACCTCAAAGAGTTCAAGCCGAAGAAGGACCGGATCGATTCGCCGGTATCCGCCGCTCAGGGCTACGATTCGGTCTACCTGCTCGCCGCAGCCATGCAGCAAGCTGGCACCACCGAAGGCCCCAAGGTTCGCGAAGCGCTCGAAAACCTTCAGACCAAAATGGAAGGCGTCGTGACGGTTTACGACAAGCCCTTCAGCAAAGGCGACCACGAAGCGATCTCGATCAAGGTTCCGGTCATGGGCCTGGTCAAGGATAGCCGCGTGACTTACGCCAATCCGGACGATGCCAAAACCGCGGTGCGCACAAAATAAGTCGCAGCGAGGCGCAGGTTGTAAGTTTTAAAAACCGCCGCGCAGATAGCGCGGCGTTTTTTAATGTGGGTGTCCACGATCGGCACCACAAGCAGTGTGTCCTTTCAGGGTGTATTCCATGGAAATCCTACTTCAGCTCGTCTACAGCGGCATATCGCTTGGGATGATCTACGCGGTCATCGCGTTCGGGTATCAGTTGACCTTCGCGACGTCTGGCACCCTGAACTTCGGTCAGGGCGAGGCTCTCATGCTGGGTGCGCTCGTCGGTCTGACACTGTGTGACACTTTCGGCATCAATTACTGGGTCATGGTGCCCATCGTCTGCTTATTCGGTGCGATCCAGGGGTCGGCCGTGGAATTTTTCGGCGTTCGACCCGCGATCAAAATCAAGTCCGAATTCGGCTGGATCATGTCAACGATCGCCCTCGGCATTATTTTCAAGAACGTAGCGGAAAACGTGTGGGGCCGCGATGAAATGCCCTTCCCCAGCCCACTCGATGACGAACCCATCCGTATGCTTGGAGCAAACGTGCTGCCGATGAATTTACTGGTGGTGGCCGGCGCGCTCGGCATGATGCTGCTGGTCGAACTTTTCAACCGCAAGAGCATCTACGGCAAGGCCGTCGTCGCAACCGCCAACGATCGCGATGCTGCCGGTCTGATGGGCATCAACACGAGCATGGTGATCACGTTTTCTTACGCCCTCTCGTCGCTGACTGCAGCATTTGCCGGCGTACTGATTTCACCAACCACGCTGGCCGGCGCCTCGATGGGCGGTGCACTCGGTCTGAAAGCGTTTGCCGTGGCGATCATCGGCGGGCTCTCGAGCGGCCTGGGCATCATCGTCGGCGGGCTGATTCTGGGCGTCGCGGAAACCCTCAGCAGTTTCTACATCTCCAGCGGTTACAAAGATGTGCCCGGACTGATCCTGCTGCTGCTTGTGCTGGCCATCAAGCCCTCGGGTCTGTTCGGCAAGACCACGATCAAGAAGGTCTGATCCCATGAAACTTAAACACATCTTCATGCTCGTCGGCATCATTCTGCTGATTGGCTTCCCGATCGCCGTCCCCAATCCCTACTACGTCCATTTGGTCGAAAGGATCCTGATCTACGCAATCCTGCTGTTCGGTCTGGATATTGTCGTCGGCTACACGGGTCAGGTGTCGCTCGGTCACGCGGGCCTGTTCGGCATCGGCGCCTATGTCACCGGCACGCTGTTCTTCCATCTGGGCATGCCGTTCTGGGTCACTGTTCCGGCTGCGATCCTGATCACGTCCGTCTTTGGCGGCATGCTGGCGCTGCCAGCGCTCAAGGTGATCGGGCCCTACCTCGCGATGGTCACACTGGCGTTCGGCACCATCATCCAGATCCTCATCAACGAGATGAGCTTCCTGACCGAAGGCCCAGTCGGCATCAAGATCTCGAAACCCACGCTTTTCGGGCAAGGGATGTCTGAGCACGAGTACTACTACCTTGTCGCCGTTCTGATGTTGTTGAGCATGCTGGTGGTTCACCGCATTCTCAAGTCGCACCTGGGCCGCGCTTTCGAAGCCTTGCGTGACAGCCCGGTTGCCTGTGATTGCATGGGCGTATCGGTTTATCGTTACAAGGTCTACGCTTTTGTCATCAGTGCGGGTTTCGCTGGACTGGCGGGCAGCCTGTACTCGTATTCTGAGGAGTACATTTCGCCCAACACCTACGTGATCGAGCTCAGCATCCTGTTCCTGCTCGCGGTCATCATGGGCGGACGCAAGTCGCGTATCGGATCACTTCTCGGCGCGGCCATCATCGTGCTGTTGCCGAAACTGCTCGACGACATCATCTTGTTCCGCGAAGTCATGGTGATCCTCGCTGTCCTGATGGTTGTCGTCTCCGTGTTCTCCATTGCTCGCGGCATGACGACCTGGCGGAAAATGTCGGTTCCAGTGATCGGCACCGCCGGCCTGGCGGTGTTTTCGTTCTTCCTGAACAACATCGTCGACTGGCGGCTGACCATTTTCGGCTTCATGATTCTGCTGGTCGTCTACTACCTGCAGGACGGCATCGTCGGTTTCGTACGAAGCTACTATGCCGCGATCACCGGCCGCACGGCGCTTGCAGCGCGTAACGCGGCGATGGGTAAGGTCGAGATCACCTCTGAGGACGTCATCAGCGCTGTCAACCGCAAGGCCGCCACGGGGCCGCTGCTGACCGTGAAATCCGTATTGATGCAGTTTGGTGGCCTCAAGGCGCTGAACAACGTCGATATGGTTGTCGAGCGCGGCACGATCCACGGGTTGATCGGCCCCAACGGATCCGGCAAAAGCACGATGATGAACGTACTGACCGGTATCTATGTCCCGACCGGCGGTGACGTGATCTACGGCGATTCGAGCGTCAAGGGCAAGACGTCCTCGGAAATCGCGCTTTCCGGCATGGCGCGAACATTCCAGAACGTGCAGCTGTTTGGCGAAATGACCGCACTCGAAAACATCCAGGTAGGGTTGCATCACACGTTCAGTTCAAATCTGCTGGATGTGGCGCTGGCGCTACCCCGCTATAACAACGAAGAATCGCACGCACGCAGGCGCGCACTCGGGTTGCTGCACTTTGTCGGGCTGGACTCTCTCGCCAACGAAGAAGCCCGCAACCTGCCCTACGGCAAACAGCGTCTGCTTGAAATCGCCCGCGCGCTGGCGCTTGACCCCAATCTGCTCCTGCTCGACGAACCGGCGGCAGGCCTGACCGCGCCAGACATCAAGGAGTTGCTGGCCATTATCCAGAAGATTCGCGAGCACGGCATCACGATTATCCTGATCGAGCACCACATGGATGTCGTCATGGCCGCGTGCGACCGTGTGTCGGTGCTCGATTTCGGGCAGAAGATTGCTGAAGGCAAGCCGGCTGAAATCCAGGCCGATGAAAAAGTCATCGAAGCCTATCTGGGCGCAACACCCGCCTGATGGCGCGGTCCGGGATCAGGAACTCATATGTTATCGATCAAAAATCTTGAAGCGGGCTACGGCAAGGTCAAGGTGCTGCATGGCATCAGCATCGAAGTGCCCAATGGCCAGGTGATCACACTGATTGGCTCCAATGGTGCGGGAAAGACCACGACCATGCGTGCGATCACCGGGATGATCAAGCCCACTGCGGGCGAGATCACGTTGTCGGGCAAACGCATTGATGGCTCCGACTCCTACACGATCGCACGGCTTGGTCTGGCGCACTCGCCCGAAGGCCGTCGGGTCTTTTCCACGATGAGCGTCACCGACAATCTGCTCCTGGGTGCCTTTCCGCGCCTGACGGGTAGTCGTCCGAAAGGCGACGTGCAGGGTGATCTCGACCGTGCAATGGATCTCTTCCCACGCCTGAAAGAACGCCGCAACCAGCTTGCCGGCACCCTTTCCGGCGGTGAGCAGCAAATGCTCGCCATGGCGCGCGCGGTCATGCTCAACCCGGAAATCGTGCTGCTTGACGAGCCCTCCATGGGTTTGGCGCCGATCCTCGTCGAGGAAGTTTTCAAGATTATTTCGCGTCTCAAATCGGAGGGCGTGACGATGCTGCTGGTTGAACAGTTCGCCGCAGCGGCGCTTAATGTGGCGGACTACGGTTACGTCCTTGAAAACGGACGAATCACAGCGCATGGCCCCGCTGACAAGCTCAAGCACGATCCGGCGGTGATCGCCGCCTACCTGGGCGGCAGTCACTAGAAGCGTTGGTTCACCTCCGGTCTGACCGGAGCATGCCGGTTAGAGCAGCACTCAGCACTCACTGGTCAGGATCAGTCGAGTGCTGGTGATGCTCGTCAAGCACAATATGCGCCATGCCGGGTTCCGTCGCAAGCCCGACCTTCAGCCCGATCGGAAGGGTCGCCTTCATGGCGGTATGCCCGTAAGGCAGCCCGGTGATCACCGGAATGCCAACGCTCTTGCGAATGAACGCAATGGCCTCGGCAAGGTCGTAACCCTGATCATGCGGCGCCAGGCGATATTCCGTGAAGCCGCCCAGCAACAACGCCTTCTGACGCCCGAGAATCCCGGCTTGCGCGAGTTGGTTCAGCATGCGCTCGATGCGGTACGGGTGCTCGCCCACGTCCTCGACAAACAGGATGCCGCCGCGGATCTTCGGCATATACGGCGTGCCGATCAATGCACAGATCATGGCAAGGTTTCCACCCCACAGCACGCCCCGACAGTCGACCGGATCGGGTGATGGCGATTCAAAACTCAGAATTTCCAACTCGCCACGCATGGTTTCACCGAAGATTTCCGAAGTCAGAAGCTCAGGCTTTTTTGCACCGAAATCAAAACACGCAGTCGGTCCGGCGTAGCTGACAACACCCGTTTGGGCAAGCAATGCCAGGCTGAAGGCGGTGAAATCGCTCTGCCCGATAAACCGCTTACCGCTGGCGCCAATCGCCTCCCAGTCAAGGTGTGACAACAGACGCGTCACGCCATAGCCACCGCGGGACGCCATGACAATGGGCAGTTTCTGCCGAATCGCGCGTCCGAAAGCAGCAATCCGCTGTGTGTCGGTCCCTGCAAAACGCTGATGTCTGGACAGCGCTGCGCGGTCAACCGCGACCTTGAATCCCATCGTGGCGAGGTGCGCGCGGGAGCGTTCCAGCGCCGCCGGGTCAGCGACCGCGCTGGATGGCGAGAAAATATAAATGCCATGCCAAGCGGCGCTGGCTTGTTGCTGAGTCGGTTTATTCCTGGCCATGTGTTTGCTTGCCTCGTCGTATTCTGAAGAAATGCCGCAGGAGATCGCCGCATTCTTCAGCCAGCACCCCGCCCGTCACCTGTGTATGATGATTCAATCTGGTTTCCGCGGCGAGGTCGATCACGCCCCCGCACGCCCCGGTTTTTGGATCAGCGGCACCATACACGACCCGCGCGACGCGCGCATGCAACATGGCGCCCAGACACATCGCGCAGGGCTCCAGTGTGACGTAGACCGTTGCCCCGGGTAGCCGATAGTTGCCAACGCGCGCAGCGGCCCGACGCAGGGCCACAATTTCGGCATGCGCGGTGGGATCACTCTGTGTAATCGTCTGGTTGAATCCAACGCCAATGCATTCCTGCCCGGCATTAAACACGACAGCGCCAACTGGTACCTCGCCCTGTTGCCCGGCCTGACGCGCCTGCTCCAGTGCCAGGCGCATTGCTGCGTCATCCACGGTAAATTCGCGCCTTGAGCGCCACGCGTCCGGCAAGACTTGTGAGTGCCTCTTCGAGCCACTGATAGAGTTCAGCGTCGTCGTCGTAGCGCGCGTGATTCAGGTTGGACACCCGTCCGTCCTCGATAAATCCCCAGGCGCGATTGCGCTTGTCACGGTGCCGGGGATCCCAGACGCCGAACGCTACGCCGCCAGAACTTCGGATCAGTGAAAAACATGGGATGTCGGTATAGCCATCGCCCACAAAGACCATCTGATCGAACGGTACCCGCAAGCGATCTTCGGCGACTTTGCGGTTGACCTCAAAGGGTTTACCGATGTAGGCCGGACCGACAATGCCTTTCTGGATATGAAACAGGTAGCGGGTTTTGTCTGTGAAACTGACGATCCGCCGTGGAAACTGAATGGCACCCTGTTCATCGTAAATGAATTCCGAAGCCCAAATCCCGGTGAATTCGTGTGCAATCCGTGTGTTGCGAACGACCTCGCCGATGCCGCTCGAAATCAGATAGAACTCCAGTTGAACCTGTGGATGCGCACGACGGACCTGCTCACGCAATCTGGTGAACAAAGTGTCTACGCCTGTGTGCAACGGCAGCGATTCACCCCAGGCTCGCAGACGGTTCTGGGTAATCGCTCCATCATCCCCGCGCTCACGCGAGAGCTTGATCAGTTCGTAAAGGTAGGCCGGCACAGGATCCCAATCCTGGCGCAGCAGCGGATCGACCCGGGAAGTCCAGAAGTTTGCGGTGTCGACCCCAATGCTTTCAAGAAATCCGGACGTGCTGTCCGGCGCAAGCGTGTCGTCAAAATCGAACACCAGCGCAATCACGTCCGACATGACGAAATCACTCCCGGATGCCGAGGTCTCGGATGATCTGGCCCCATTTCTTTTCGTCACGATCCATGGTCGCCCTCACCTCTGCCGGCGTGGAAACGCTCAGATTAACGCCCTTGCGCGCCAGGTCATCGCGCAACGCGGCATCGCGGCCTATTTCCTGCATCGCGGCCTCAAGGCGCGCGAGTACCGCCTGCGGTGTACCGGCGGGTGCCATGAGGGCAAGCCAGAACACCGTGTCGAATCCCTGCGTGCCCGAGGCCTGGTCGATCGTCGGGACGTCAGGCAGTTGGGGGGTGCGGTCACGCGTCGACACCGCGATAGCCCGGGTACGGCCGCCCTGCAGGAAGGGCATGGCCTCATTGACGGCGGAAAACATCATCTGCACCTGCCCACCGACCATGTCCTGCGCCGCCGGCATGCCACCCTTGTAATGGACAACAACCATCTTCAGGCCGAAGGTCTTGATGAACAACTCTGAGGCGAGGTGATTCATCGATCCCATCCCTGAGGTGCCAATGGAGAATTTGTCCGGATTCGCGCGAATCAGAGCAAGGAGTTCAGCCAGATTGTTCGCCTTGACGTCCTTGTTGACATGCAACACAAAGGCGGACGTGATCATCATGGAAATTGGCGCGAAATCCCTGATCGGATCGTACTCAACCTTACTCTGGAGTATTGGATTGAGCACCAGTGAATTCGGTGCCGCGTAAAGCGTGTAGCCATCCGCGGGGGACCGGGCAACAAAATTGCTGGCAAGCGTCGATGCCGCGCCAGCCTTGTTCTCGATGACCATGGTGGCGCCCAGCAATTTTCCGAGTCGCTCGGCGATCGCGCGGCTTGAGTTGTCACTGACGCCGCCTGGCGGGTACGGCACGACGAAACGGATCGCTTTTGACGGGTAGGCATCCTGTGCGCCGGCCGCTCCGGGCGCGACGAGCCACAACATCGCCAGAATCAGCGGGGCCAGAAGGCGGAACCACACGACGAGCAGGCGGGCATCGGGAGCTGCCGCGGGGGGGTGCATTGGATGGTGAGCAGACACTGGGGCTACCTCGCGTTGAAGATGTTCCGGACCAACGAAGCGCGCACCTCAGGTGCGTGCGGGCACCGGTTGATACCAGGGAACTTCGTCGCGATCGCCGTAGCGGCGCACGCGCAAGTTGGCCTGCTCGCCATGACCAGCGAAATTTTCCATGTGGCACAGCCGCGAACAGTATTCGCCAATCAGCGCAGACGCTGAATCGGTGGTCACGCGCTGGTAGGTGCAGGTCTTGAGGAACTTACCCACCCAAAGGCCGCCGGTAAACCGCGCGTTGCGCTTGGTCGGCAGGGTGTGGTTTGTACCAATCACCTTGTCCCCGAAACTCACGTTGGTGCGAGGTCCAAGAAATAGCGCTCCGTAGTTCGTCATGCGCTCGAGATAGAGATCGGGGTCGCGCGTCAGGACCTGCACATGTTCAAACGCCAGCTCATTGGCAGTCGCAAGCATTTCGTCCTGGGTGTCGCAGACGATGATCGCTCCATGCTCAGCCCACGACGCACGGGCGATTGCAGCCGTTGGCAGAATGGTCAACTGACGTTCCACTTCCGCCAGCGTGGCACGAGCGAGCGCCTCGCTGTCGGTCAGCAACACCGCTGGCGAGGTCGGGCCGTGCTCCGCCTGGCCCAGCAAATCGACCGCGCACATTTCGGCATCGACCGAATCGTCGGCAATCACCAGTGTTTCGGTCGGGCCCGCAAACAGATCGATACCCACGCGGCCGTACAGTTGGCGCTTGGCCTCTGCCACGAACATGTTGCCCGGGCCAACCAGCATATCTACGCCCGGCAAACTGGGCGTTCCAAGCGCCATTGCACCGACGGCCTGAATGCCGCCAAGCACCAGGATCTCGTCGGCACCCGCGAAATGCATCGCGGTGACAATCGCCGGATGCGGTGCGCCCTGATAAGGCGGCGCCGTCGACACAATCCGCTTGACGCCCGCGACCTTTGCGGTGAGCACGCTCATGTGCGCCGAGGCAATCATCGGGTATTTACCGCCGGGAACATAACAGCCGACAGCATCGACCGGGATGTGCTTGTGTCCAAGCACCACGCCGGGCATGGTTTCAACCTCGACGTCAAGCATCGAAGCACGCTGGATTTCGGCAAAGCCGCGGATTTGCCGCTGGGCAAAGCGAATATCCTCGATTTCGCGTGGGGATAACTGCGCCACCGCCTTTTCGATATCAGCCTGGCTCAGGCGGAAATCGAGCGGATCCCATTGATCGAATTTGCGGGAAAGTTCGCGTATCGCATCGTCCCCGCGACGCTCGATATCCTGCAGAATCGCCTCGACCGACGCGCGAACCGCCGCATCCGCTTCGGCCGTCGCGGCCGCGTCCTTGCCCCGCTTGATATAGCGTACGGTCATGCTTGTCTCCTGAGCCGCTTCTTAGAGTCGGAATTATATCGCCGCGGAGTTGCAATCACGCGATCGGCGAACCTCAGGCCGCACGGGCGACAACGTCGCACTCACCCGCCGCCGTCTCCATTTGGCGGGACACTTCGCAGACCCAGCGCAGAGACTCACGCGTGGCATCGATACAACCACCGTCCCGATAAACCCCTGAGACATCCCGCATGCGCATCATCCTGCGCAGAATAGCGTCACAGGCGCGTGGATCGGAAAGCGACTGAGCGACCCGCGCCTGAACGACAGCCTCGTCCATGATGAGTGCGCCCCCCGCATCGCGGGAAGCACCGTCGCGCCAGTGGTAGATTTCAAGGCATTTATCGGTCAGCGTGTAGGGCGATGCACTATTCCAGAAATTATTGAATTTCCCCTCACCGATGTAGTAGACCCAGGACCCCTCATAGCCGTAGACGTCTGAAGAAGGCTCATCCGGGTTGCGAAACCACACCCGATCGCCCGGTACGTAGTAGCGGGACGGCAGCGGCTGGTCAATCGTGCCGACCTCGTACATGAAAATCTGATGAAACTCGTCAGACATGACCGCGCAACGCCTCCAGCGCGCTTCGATCCGCTCGAGCAAACCCGGATTATGTTCGTGCAGGTGTTCCGCAAGCCCCAGCAACTGAACATATTCTGAGGCGCGGTAGCACGAAAACGAATATGCCCGGCCATTTTGGTCCGGCTCGATGGTCTTGCGCAGCGCCGAGATCAGGGAAACTCCGGGCAGCAGCGTGAAACTGGTGGACGGATGGTAGGTCCAGCAGTCTGTAGGGCGCTCCAGGCCGTGCGGATCGAAAGAGAGAGTTGCCCTGGCGGCCGCACGCGCCGTATGGCGGCGAATGCGGATTGCGGAGTCAAACTCGGAAATGCTCGGGAAAGTGAAGGCCACGGGAGATCTCGCCATGGCAAGAAGGATTTCCTGGTCAAGGTTCCAATTCTGGTCGGGGACTTCAAGCTGCAAGGCAGCGGCAATCGCGGTCGTGTCATGCGACGGCGTAATCTCGCTGAGCTTGGCGGATGCGCCAATGCGGACGATGTGAACGCCGTGCGCATCGATCGCCTCAAGCTTCAGGTAAGCTTCCACCCTGCGGGACACGAGTGCGCGCTGCAGGTCCGCGTAAGCGGCATCGCGCCATTGCGGCCTTTCGTAAAACAGGCAGATGCCCCCGAGATAATCCAGCAGCTTCGATCGCGTCGATGTCATTTTGATGATTTTTTGCGTTGACGTAAGACTTGTATCAGCCTTTTTAGCTCATTGTCTACTGACTCCAACACGAAAATGTCACATTTTGAAATACACCCGGACCAGTCTGTCAAGCTGCTCAAGGCGCTTCACATTCTGACCCGCGATGGCAAATTGAATCAGGACAGTCGGCGAAAGCTCAAACAGGTTTACCACTTGTTTCACTTCATCCAACCTTTGTTACAAAGGCTCGTACTGGAAAACCCTGAATTTGTGGTTGTAGACCACGGTGCGGGGAAATCGTACCTCGGCTTCATTCTTGTCGACCTGTATCTCAGGCGATACGCCCCGGGCGCTCGCGTGATCGGGATCGAAACCCGACCCGAACTGATCGACCGGTCTCGTACCCTGGCCACCGAACAGGGTTTCGGGCAGATGCAGTTTCTCAATGTCTCTGCGGCTGAATCCATCCGCTCTGCGCAAATTCCCGAGAGCGTCGAGATGGTCACCGCGCTGCACGCATGTGACACAGCGACTGACGACGCGATTCGCTTCGGGCTGGTCAAACAGGCAAAATTCCTGGTGTTGGTACCCTGCTGTCAGGCCGAAGTCGCCTCTTCCTTGCGTCGCCACAAAGCGCAGCAACTCAAGGATCCGCTCGCCGAAGTCTGGCGACATCCGCTGCACACGCGTGAATTCGGGAGCCAGGTCACCAACGCCCTGCGCTGCCTGCAACTCGAAGCGCATGGTTACCGGGTCACAGTGACCGAACTCGTGGGGTGGGAGCACTCTCTTAAAAACGAACTGATCATTGCGGAGCGCGTGGGATCGCCAAAGCGGGTCGCGGCCGGGCGCCTTGAGGCGCTGCTTGATCGGCTGGGTCTGCAGGAACTGCGCGTTCGGTTTTTTTCACCAGAATTTCCTGAAACAGACCGATCGGCACAAGATGATTCGACCATGGCAGGCGCTGTGAATTCCACCTTGCCAGATACCGGAGAATCCCTGTGAAGGTGCTGATCGTCGGCTGCGGCGATCTCGGGTTGCGAGTCGCCAGGAGATTGCTGGACGAACCCGGGAATGAAGTCTGGGCCATGCGCCGTCATCCGCCAGAGAGTCTCCCGATACCAGGTCTGCACTGGATCGCCGCCGATCTTGCCCGTCCCGAAACACTGTCGGGCTTGCCCGCGGGAGTCACGCATCTGGTTTACCTTGCCGCGCCGGATACCCGCACCGAAGCCGGGTACCGGGCCGTTTATCGGCAAGGCATCGAGAATGTCCTGCGCGCCCTGCCGCCCCCCGGACCACAACGGGTGATTTTCATCTCATCGACGGCTGTGTATGGGGATCATGGCGACGCCTGGGTCAATGAGGACACCCCGCTGGATCCGCCGGGGTTCAACGGCCGCATCCTGCAGGAAGCCGAGACCTGGCTGGCCGGGCACGCCGACCTCTCAGGCGGGCGGTGTATCGCGACCACGTTAAGACTTTCCGGAATCTACGGGCCCGGCCGCACCTCGCTGCTGCAGCGTCTGCGCGCCGGCCTCGCGGGCGCACCCGAGGGTCTCGGGCACTGGGCCAACCGGATTCATATTGAAGATGCTGCCAAGGCTGTCTGCCACGTGCTCCGGTTAGCCAGGCCCGCGCCGGTCTACCTGGTCACAGACGACACGCCACTGCCCATGCGGACTTTGTATGAGGATCTTGCCCGCCTCGTCGATGGACCAGTTCCTCCGGTGGCTCCGCCCCCTGCGGGGATGGGCAACAAGCGGCTGTCAAATGCGCGCCTTCGCGCAACCGGATTTGAATGCGACTGGGGCGATAGCCGCCTGGGACATGCGGCACTCCTGCGAGCAGATCAGGGCGACGGATAACGGATTTCGAACACGTCGAGATCCTCGATGCCACCCGGTGTGCGGAGTGTGACGACATCGCCTTCCCGGGCCTTGATGAGCGCACGCGCCACCGGAGAGATCCAGCTGATTTTTCCGTTCAGAGGGTCTGCTTCGTCGATGCCGACGATGGTCACGGTGTGCTCTTGACCGGAACTGTCCGCATAGCTGACCGTCGCACCGAAAAAAACCTGATCGCGGTTGGGTTGTAGCGCCGCGTCGACGACCTCGGCGATTTCGAGGCGTTTGGTCAGAAACCGCATGCGTCGATCAATTTCGCGCAATCGCTTCTTGCCATAGAGGTAGTCGCCATTCTCCGACCGATCGCCGTTAGACGCTGCCCACGACACCACCTGTACCATCGCGGGGCGCTCTTCGGTCATCAGGTGCGCGAGTTCCGCGCGCAAGGCAGCATATCCGGCCGGTGTCAGGTAATTGCGCGTACCGGGTGGTAATGGTGCATTTTGCGGTACGTCGTCATCCGCGTCACCGTCCTGTTCCTTCACAAATGCCTTGTTCATCGCCTGACTGACCCTCCATCACACAGAGTTTCCCCGCTCTGTTCCGCGGAGTTTCGCACGTTGCCATTCAAACGAGCGAGTCCCACACCGGGGTCAGATCCGCCGGTAACGACGGCAGGCTTCCAAGATCATGCCGGCTTTCCGACGGGCTGTGAAAATCCGAGCCGCAGGATGCCATGAAACCATAGCCGCGGGCGATTGCCGCATATTCGATGAACTGCGCCGGCGTGTGGCTGCCGGTGACCACTTCAATGGCCTCCCCGCCGAGGTCCTTAAAGGCATCAAACAGTGCCGAAAACTGCGTCGCGTTGTAGTGGTATCGCCCTGGATGCGCAATCACGGCGCGTCCTCCAGCATCATGGATCCAGCGCACCGCATTTTCCAGGGAAGTCCACTGCATGGGCTCGTTGGCGATGCCATCATCAGACAGATAACGGTCAAACACGGATTGCACATCAGGACAATGCCCCGCCTGCACCAAAAATCGCGCGAAGTGTGTGCGGCTGACCAAGTCCGGGTTACCGGCGTATTGCAGCGCACCCTCGAAGACACCGGGAATACCCAGGCGGGCGAAGTTATCGCCGATCCGTCGGGCCCGCGCTTCGCGACCGGAACGCGTCTCGCGAAGGCCTGTCTCGAGCACGCGGTCGTCCGGGTCGAAGCCTAGTCCAACGATATGCACCGTGCGCGCCGCCCAGGTCACCGAAATCTCGACACCGGTCAGGTAGGTCATGCCCAGCATACGGGCGGCTTCGCGGGCTTCGGTCTGGCCCGAAATTTCGTCGTGATCCGTCAGCGACCAGAGTGTGACACCCTGGGTGAATGCCCGCCGGGCGAGTACTTGCGGGGTCAACACCCCATCCGAAACGGTGGAGTGGCAGTGCAGATCTGCACAAAGGCGCGAGTCAACGGCCATGCGACGGCTCCGGATTCGCACAAACGCACGGTTCAGTCACCATGCAAAAACTCCACAACCGACGAGATCTGATCCCTGGCCATGAAAGTCGGGGCATGCCCGACACCCGCGAACTCGACCGACCGCGCGCGCGGGTTGCGGGCCAGCATCTGTTGCAGCGTGGCGCTGGAAAGGAGATCCGATTCCGCACCACGCACAATCAGAATTGGCGCAACGATGGACGTGTACGCGGCCCACAGCATCGCTTCACCTTGTTGCGCCATTTCGGCGTTCATCGCGCCAAATGGCACGGCGATCCCGAGGTCGTAGTGCTTGACCCATTTGCCGTCGCGTTCAATAAAGGTGAAGCGCGTCAGCTCACGCCATTGCGCATCGGTATGAGGGCCGAACGATGCGGCGACCGCCCGCACGTAAGCAACCGCGTCGTCAAATGCGCCAAATGCGACCGACTCACCGAGATACTGACCGATACGCGTCAATGAGGCCGCCTCAATGTGCGGCCCGACGTCGTTGAGCACGATCCGGTCCAGCGGCAGGTGCGCGTCGGGTAGTGGATGGTGTGCCTGTGCCGGCGTGGGATGCTGACGCGCGAATCGCGCCTGCGCGAGCAAGCCGGCATAGGCCATCCCGATGAGTCCGCCCATGGACGTGCCGACCCAGGACAATCTGGCGGGGTTGAGCCGAGCGATCAGTGTGACCATGTCGCTCGCATACTGTGGCACCGCATACAGCATCGGATTCGCTAGCCGGTCGGATAGCCCCCTGCCAACGACATCCGGGCAAACAACCCGAAAATCACTGGCAAGCGCCTGCGCGAGATCGTCGAAATCGCGTCCGGTCCGGGTGAGTCCATGCACGCACAGCACGACGTCGGAATTATCCGGATCGCCCCACTCGTGGTAGGCCATGCGGTGCACGCCCACCGGGCTGGCGCAGGTGACGACGTTGAGTCTGGGCAACGACATGCCGTAAACCTCCTTTCAAGCAACGATTTCATTGTAGTTCAGACCGTACGGGCTCTCGCGGGCTCATTGCCCGTGCCAGTAGCGCCGCTGCAGCTGCCGCTCTGCCAGCACATTCAAACCATTTTGACCGGAAGTCGCAATCACGGCGCCATGCAGGTCTGAGCGCCAGACCTCAGCGCCGGCGTCTTCCCAGCGTTGCAGCACCAGTGCATCAGGATGTCCGAACCGGTTGTGCCTGCCGGCCTGAATCAGCGCGTGCGAAGCCCGCGAGGCCGCCACAAACGACGCCGAGGAGGATGATCGGGAACCATGGTGCGCCACCACCACCAGATCAGCTGTTGCATCTCCCGTTGCAAGAATTGCCCCCTCTTCCCTGACCCCGATGTCGCCTGTGAGCAAGATTGAATGATGCAGTCCCTGAATACGCAGGACGCAACTGCGCGCGTTCGATCCGCGGGCTTTGCGTTCCGATGCGGCCCGAGCGCGTTCAGGGTGCAGAAACGCGAAAGTAACCCCGTCGCTCTGCCAACCCATGCCACGCTCGCAGGACTGGAATACACCTGGTAGCGCCGGAGGCTCACCTGTTGAACGTGCGCCTCGTGTTGCGCCTCGTGTTGCGCCTAATCGAGCCGGAAGATCGTAGGAAGCGTAGGTTCGGGCAACAGGTATCGCGGAAATCACACTCCGCAAACCGCCCGCATGATCAAGATCCGGATGTGAAACCACAAGCGAAGCGAGCGAGCGGATTCCAAACACTCGGAGAGCCGGTGCCAGAATGCGTTCGCCCGCATCTGATGCCCCCATTGCAGGCCCGGTATCAAATAATGTGTCGCTGGACTGCGTACTGATGACGATTGCGCTCCCCTGCCCGACATCGAGTGCGACCAGACGCCACTCGCCGTGCTGCGGACGCGGCGGCTGCCAGGTCAGCGCAGGGACAACCAGACACCAACCGGCCCAGCGCGCCGGAACCCCCTTCGGTTGCAGTGCCCAGCCGACTCCCAGCATGGCCAACAGCAGCAACGGCCAGGGCACTTGAGCCACATCCAGCGTTGCCCAGGGAACCTCTGCCAGCCAGGTGACCGGGACCAGCGTCCACCACAGTGCCTGGTGACCGACCCATCCGAGCGCGGCAGCGACACCGCTGAGACCCGGAATCATGGCGAGCAACCCGGTCGCGAGCGCCAGCGGCGTCACGACAAAGGTAATCGCCGGAATTGCAATGGCGTTGGCGAGCGGAGAACTTGCCGACGCCTGTTGGAAAAGAAAGGCCAGTACAGGCAGCATGGCCAGGGTGATCAGCCATTGCAGGCGCGCGGCTGCAACAAACAGGTCTCGCAGTCGCGTACCGTTGGTCGTTCCTTTTGGCATCCGCGTTGCGCTTGCTCCGGCGCCGAGCAATACGGCGACCGCACCGAACGACAGCCAGAATCCGGTCGCCATCGGCGCCCAGGGATCTGCCACAATCACAAGCGCGGCAGCGGCACAGACAATGCGGGTCGGCGCGAGCGGCGTTCGCAGTCCCATGCCAAAAGCGGCGACAGCCAGCATCAGGAAGGTTCGCCGCGCAGGTACTCCCCATCCCGCCAGAAGACAATATCCCCAGGCCACAGCCACCGCAATCATCGCACCGATCATTCTCGCCGGCAGCCACTCGCATGCCGGCTGACTGCCGATGCGTACCCTCTTCCAGATCCACATCGCACACCACGCCGCCATTGCGGCCAGCATGGTGACGTGGGATCCGCTGATCGATACGAGATGGGTAATTCCTGTCCGACCGAAAACCAGCCAGTCCCCGGCCTGCACACCGTCCTGGTCACCAATCGCCAACGCGATCATCACCGCGGCGTAGCGACGATCCCCGAGCGCTTGCCGCATTGCTGCTCGCACTGCATACCGTGCCCGCGACACCATCGCCTCGGCACTGGCCAACGGGCGATCATCAAGCAGAACGGGATCTCCCCGCACTTTTGCGATCGCACGCACGTTGCGCGCAAACATCCAACCCTCATAGTCAAACGCAGCCGGATTAAGGGTTCCATGCGGTCGTCGCAAGACGAGGGCAGCCCGCCAGACCTGCCCTGGCAGCACAGGCGGTAACTGCCGATCGTCACTTGCCATGCGCGGTTTTTCAGCACCGCCCCATTGCCTGGGCGACGCCCAACTCACAAGAATCCGCTGAGGAATCCCGGCGACCGGGCTTTCAAGAACCTGGGCCTCGAAGCGTCTCGCACCGTCCCGGTCCGCAGGCAACCCCGTCACCAGCAGCGTGAGTCGCGTGACTTTGTCTTCAAGTTCAGGCGCGAGCTGATCGGCAATCCGCGCGTGCGCGCACCAGGTTGTGTGGGCCGCGCCCGCAAACGCAAAGGCCAGCATCATCGCCAGGCCGCCTGATAATTCGGGGGTGTGCCCAGTGGTACGTAATGAACCGGTGCGCAGCAAGATTCCCGTGATCGCCAGAACCGCAGCAGCGGAAATCAACGCACCCGACGATGGCAAGTTTCCCAGTGTGTGTATCAGCGCCGCACCGACGATCCAGCCCAACGCAGCCAAGCGACCCATGGTTCCGCCACAAAGTCGCGTATCTTGATTCGCCGCGCCCGATTTCACCATGCGCGGTGCACGCAGGCGATCCGCGCACTACTACGCAGGCGCTTAGCGCACTACCACGAAGTGTCTGATGATGTAGCCAAGCGGAGCGCGTTGACTTCGCTGAATGTGATTGTTCTGACTCGGGACGTTTCAATCCCAGACGCGCATGGGAAGCCGGGGCGCTGCGTGCATCTCCAGAAACTCACCAAACCGACGCACAACCTCGGACGGATGATCGTCCACCCAGACCGCGAAGGTTGGAATCCTGTCAGGCACGTCCACCAAGGTCCGCACCACCACACCGTCGCGCGTCAGATTGCGTGCGCACCCTGCAAACACACTGACCCCAACGCCCGCCGCGACCATTCCGAGAATGCCGCTGGTGCTGGAGGCCTGTTGCGCGATCCTTGGAAAAAAACCAACTGAGTGACAAATCGGTAACAACAAGCCGCGGAAGCTGCTGAATGTATCCTCGGAACCCATGACAAACGGCTCCTCGGAGAGGTCCGCCAGCCGAAGGTTGTCGCGTGCAGTCAACGGATGCAGTTCAGGCAGCAAGGCAACATAGTCGTTTTCCTCCACCAGCACGTTACGCACTTTCTGGCTTTCGAGTTGGCTGATCACAAAGCCTATGTCGATGCGTCCTTCCAGGATGGCGTTCTTCTGACGCGCGCTCGGACCGTATTCCAGGTCGACCACATCGCGCGGATACTTCGCCCGGAAACCTTTCAGCAACCAGGGCAAACGACCATTGATCGCAAAATCCATGTAGCCGATTCGAATGCGTCCAATTTGCCCGCCCGCGGCGTCTTGCGCACCGGTCGCGGCGCGCTCCAGGTGACCAAGCGCGAGCCGGCATTCGGCCGTGAACACTTCGCCCGCCGGTGTCAGCCTGACCCGGCGAGTGGATCGCTCAAGCAACGGCACACCGACGGCTTCTTCCAGTTTGTGGATTGTGCGACTCAACGCCGGCTGGCTCGTGAAGAGCCGCGCCGCAGCCCGTCCAAAGTGCAATTCCTCCGCGACAAACAGGAATGCCCTGACACTGCGCATATCAAATTGCTGACGACGTAATTCGCCCAGAGGGCTTTCATGGGCCATTATTGCTTCCCAATGCATTAATTGTTGAAATTTTAATGCACTACTAAGAAGACCACTCGCGATGTCAGGCAATAAACCGGCTACTGACCCATGCCTTTCAGTACGGCATCGGAGGCCAGAGCGCGGCAAGGCGTGGACACACCCTCAGGGCAGTCGCTGAAGTTTGCAGTGCAATCCGCTCAGACGACTCCCCGCGTAATTGCGCCAGGCAACGCGCGATACCGGCAAGTTCTGCGGGCTCGTTCCGGCGTGAGCCTGTCAGCCATTGCGGCGCAATATCGGGCCCGTCAGTCTCGAGCACAAGCGAGGCGATATTGATCGACCCGACGAGCGCTCGGATGCGGGTCGCCCGGGTGTACGTCATTGCGCCGCCAACACCAAGCGCAAAGCCGAGTTGAATAAAGGCTTCGGCCTGCTGGGTACTCCCATTGAACGCATGTGCAATGCCGCCACACACACGTCGCAGGCGCAGATATTTAAGAATGACATCCTGTGCCCGCCGGACATGCAGAAGAACAGGCAAATCAAGCTCCCTGGCAATTTGTAACTGGGCATCGAAGAACCGCTCCTGCCGATCCCGTGGCGGGCCACTGGCAATCTCAGGCACAAAAAAATCGAGGCCGATTTCGCCGACGGCGACCAGCCGCGGATCTGCAAGGTTAGCCACAAGCGCCGTCCGCAGTGCAGCCAGCGCATCGTCCGGGCAACGTGCGACATACATTGGATGGATACCGAGCGCGTAGGCCCCGCCGGGGATCCCATGCGCCAACTCGCGCACCCGGTCAAAGTTGTCGGGTGCGACGGCCGGAATCAGTATGCCGCCCACGCCCGCAGCGATCGCCCGATCAACCACCGCGTCGCGATCCGCATCGTACTCAGCGGCATCCAGGTGGCAATGGGTATCGAACAGCATGTCGCCGCTCACGCGGTCGGGGCAATCGGATCGGCTCGGTTGCTGCGATCCGATACCAGCTTGCCACCATCCATCTGTAGTCGGCGGTCGGCGAGCCCGGCAAGTTCGTCGTCATGTGTCACGATCACAAATGCCGTGCGCGAATCACGGTTCACCTCTTTAAGCAGGCGGAACATGTCGTGTGCGGTATGGCGATCAAGATTTCCCGTGGGCTCATCAGCCAGCACGCAGGCTGGTGAACCCACCAGCGCGCGCGCAAGCGCGACGCGTTGCCGCTCACCGCCGGATAACTGCCCGGGGAAATGATCCATGCGGGCAGACAACCCGACCAGTTCCAGCATGCGCGCGGCCTGATCGCGCGCGTCGCGCCGGGATACGCGTCGCACGATCAGCGGCATCGCGACGTTATCCAGTGCGGAAAACTCGGCCAGCAAATGGTGGAACTGATAGACAAAGCCCAGGGCCCTGTTGCGCAAGTGGCTGCGCGCCGCCTCGCCCAGGCCACTGGAAACGACGCCATTGACGGTCACGCTTCCTGAATCAGGGGTATCCAGCAAGCCCAGGATGTGCAAAAGCGTGCTCTTGCCGGAGCCCGAGGCACCGACGATCGCGACCATTTCGCCAGCCCTGACCGCCAGATTCACGTCAACCAGCACATCGATGCGCGCAGCGCCGTCGTCGTAATGCCTGCAAATACCCTCAGCGCTGAGGACGAATTCAGTCATGACGCAGTACCTGGGCAGGTTGCAGGCGCGAAGCGCGCCAACTCGGATAGAGTGTCGCCAGCAAGGAAAGCACCAGCGAGGTCAGCGCAATCGACACGATGTCGGGCAGCCTCGGATCGGAGGGCAGCGCACTGATGAAATACACCTCGCGCGGTAAAAACTGCACGCCAAACAGGTGTTCCAGCCCAGGCACGAGCACATCGATGTTGTAGGCGATGGCCGCGCCCAGGCCAACGCCCAGCAAGGTGCCCAGCACGCCGATCAGCGCGCCCTGCACCAGGAAGATCCGGGCGATTTCCGCGGGCGTCGATCCAAAGGTGCGCAAGATGGCGATGTCCGATTGCTTGTCTTTGACAGCCATGACCAGCGATGACAGCAGATTGAACGCGGCAACTGCCACGATGAGCGCGAGGATCAGGAACATCATGCGTTTTTCGGTCTGCACGGCCGCGAACCAGGTGCGATTGTTGCGCGACCAGTCGGACGCCAGAACCCGGGGCGGCAGCAACGGCGTGAGCAGGCGCGCAATTTCGGGCGCCCGGTACATGTCGTCGACCCGCAGGCGAACCCCCGCCGTGCTGCCGTCGCGAAACATCCGGGCGGCATCGGTCACATCGGTGAAAGCCAGTGAAGAGTCGTACTCGTAATGACCCGAGCGAAAAGTGCCGACGACCGTGAACTGGCGCATCCGCGGAGTGAATCCGACCGGACTGACATTGGCCTGCGGGGCAAGCATCATGATCGGATCACCGGTGTGCACGCCGAGCACATCGGCGAGGTCTTGCCCGAGAACGATGCCAAACGCGCCGGGGCGCAAATCGGCCAGGGAGCCTGTCAACATCTGACCGGCGATCTGCGAAACAGACTTTTCGGCCCCCGGATCAATGCCACGCACCTGAACGCCACGCAGCACCTGCCCACGCAGCAACATGGCCTGCGCCGCCACAAAAGGGGCGGCAGCGACGACCGACGGCGATTTGCGAGCCGCATCGCCAATTTCGGACCATTGGGCCAGCACAGCTTCCGGGTCAATGCCCGGAACGTAGAGCTCGATATGCGGCAGCACGGACAGCATACGGTCGCGTACGTCCTTCTGGAAGCCGTTCATCACTGAAAGCACGACAATCAGCGCCGCAACCCCGAGCGCGATTCCGGCCATCGAAGTGGCGGCGACGAAGGATACAAAGCGGTCTCGTCCGCCGCGACGCCCGCGCAGGTGCGACAAGCCAGCGTAGCGCGCACCAATCCAGAGTTCATAGGGTATTTTCAGCACCCCGACATTATGGCATCAAGTCCGGTACGCGGAAGGTTCTGCCGAGGCCGGCGCGGCCGCCCCACTGCCGGGGAAGCTGCGCGCCGCCATTGATTCCGCGGCACACTACAATCTGCCGATGCGAATTTTGATCCCGGGCTCACTGCCACCCGCAAGCATCGCGCAGGAACTGGCCGCGCAAGTCGAACTGGCTTGTCCCGCCCTGCTCGCATGCCTGCGGCGCGCGCGCGCCCAAGTTCTCTCCTTGCCGATTGACGATACCGGCTGCACAGCGCTGGAGGCCGTCGAACTGCGCGCGCTCGGCTATCTGGCGCAACCGGGTACGCTCCTGGGCAGCGGCTTGGGTCCGCTGCGCGCCCGGATCGTCGATCCCTCGGAGCACATCTGGATCGCCGAACTCAGTTCGGTGGCCATCGGACGCGAGGGCGCCACGCTTTTGGATCCGGATTCGCTGCAAATAGACGCCCAGGAGTCCGACGCCCTCTACGAATCGGTGGCTGAGCTCTGGACGGGCAGCGGGTTTTCCGCCCTGCCCCTGGAACCGGCCCGATGGCGGATCTGGTTGCCTCAGGAAGCCACGCCCCCGAGCATCAGTCCGGCGGCAGTCAGTGGTCGACCCCTCGCGGACTGGTGGCCAACGGGCGACGCCCTGCGCGCGTGGCGGCGGCTGGCCAACGAGATTCAGATGACCTGGCACGATCACCCCGTCAATGCTGCGCGCGAGGCGCGTGGTTTGCCGCCCGTCAACGGACTGTGGCTGTATGGAGGCGCCAGAGGCTGGCGCCCCACGCCGCCTGCGCCCCCCTGGCGGGTCATCGACGCACTCCATCAGCCATTTGCGCAAGGTGCCTGGGGCGACTGGGTCGCGGCGCTCCCGGCTCTGTCGTCGGCGCTGGAGGCACTGCCTGCGCAAACACAAATCACGCTGCTCGGACAGGAACGCGCTGTAGAGCTCGACACAACCCGTGGCCTCGGATGGCGCCGTTTGCTGCCCGGTCGCCGCGATGCCTGGAAATCCTGGTGGAATCTCCCCGACTGACGATCCGCAAGACCGACGAACACGCCGCGCAACGGCTTGCGGCGAGCGGCTACCATCCGTTGCTCTCGCGTTTATGGGCGGCACGCGGCGTCAACCGCGCCGAGGATGTGCGGCTGGGTTGGCCGGCCATGCTGCCCCCGGATGGCCTTACGCAGTCCGAATATGCGGCGCGCCTGCTGGCTGATGCCATCCGCGACGGCAAGCGGTTGCTGATCATCGCCGACTACGACTGCGATGGTGCCACGGCGTGCGCCGTTGGCCTGCGCGCTCTGGGCGCGATGGGTGCCCGGGTGGACTTCCTGGTGCCGAACCGCTTCGAAACCGGCTACGGGTTGTCGCCCGCCGTGGTCGACCTGGCCTGTCAGCACGCGGGCGGCAAGCCGGATCTGCTGATCACGGTCGACAACGGCATCGCCAGCGTGGAAGGCGTTGCGCACGCCAAAACGCACGGAATCGGCGTGATCGTCACCGATCACCACCTGCCCGGCGACACCCTGCCTGAGGCGCTGGCGATCGTCAACCCGAATCAGCCAGGCTGCGATTTTGCGTCCAAAAATCTGGCGGGCGTAGGCGTGATTTTCTATCTGATGCTGGCATTGCGCGCAGAGTTGCGGCGGCGTGGCGTATTCCCCCCCGATGGCGGGCCGCGACTGGATGCGCTGGCCGATCTGGTTGCGCTGGGGACCGTTGCCGATGTCGTACGGCTCGATCCGAACAACCGTTTGCTGGTTACGCGAGGCCTCGAGCGGATGCGCCGAGGGCTGATGCAGCCCGGGTTGCGCGCGTTGTTCGCGGTGGCTGCCCGCGATCCCCGCAGCGCAAGCGCCTTTGACCTCGGTTTTGCCCTTGGCCCCCGGATCAATGCCGCCGGGCGTCTGGCCGATATGGGCCTGGGGATCCGGTGCCTGACGACTGACGACGAGGCTGTGGCTCTGACGCTGGCACGGGAACTCGACAACATCAACCGTGATAGACGTCAGATCGAAGGCGTGATGCGTGAGCAGGCGCTGGATGCCACGGCAGACCTCGGCGACGCAGGCGTGGGGGCTTCGGTCTGTGTCTACCGGGACGATTGGCATCAGGGTGTCGTCGGCCTGGTGGCATCGCGTCTGAAGGAGAAGTTCTTCCGTCCGGCGATTGCCTTTGCACCTGCGGGCGAGGACGAATTGCGCGGATCTGGCCGATCCATTCCGGATGTCCACCTGCGCGATGCACTCGACCTGGTATCCAAGCGCTACCCGGGCCTGATTCGCAAGTTCGGCGGTCACGCCATGGCAGCCGGCCTGACGCTGGGTCGCGAAGACTTCGATGCCTTTGCGCCGGCATTCGACGCCGCTGTGATCGAACTGACAGGCCGCAAGCGCTTTGAGCCCGTGATCGAAACAGACGGCTCGCTCGAATCCGGCTGGGCCAATGCCGAAGTCGCCGGTTTGCTGCAACAGCAGGTCTGGGGAGCGGGCTTCGCGGCCCCTCTCTTTGTCGACGAGTTCGTGGTGCGTCAGCAGCGTCTGGTGGGCGAGCGCCATCTGAAACTTTCGGTCGAACGGGGTCACCAGCGCTTTGACGCAATCTGGTTCGGGCACGCGCAGTCGGTCACTGAGCGCGTCAGGCTGGTCTACCGCCTCGAGCAAAACGTCTGGAACGGGGTCGTCGGCGTTCAGTTGGTCGTCGAACACGCGGATCCGGCATAACGCCAATCGGCCACATCCTGCCTGAACCGCAGGTCATGCCGCGCGTGAGGTTAAAATGCGCGGTTACCCTGTAATTCAATGAGCAAAATCCCCATGGAAGCCGAACGCCAGAACCAGATTGCATCCCGTCTCGCCGATTACGCCGCGCGCGAATTGGCTCTTCGGGGGTATCTTTGACTACGATGTCAAAGCGGAACGGCTGCACGTTGTCAATGCCGAGCTAGAAGACCCGGCGGTCTGGAACGACCCGAAACACGCGCAGGAACTCGGGCGCGAAAAGAAGTCCATCGAAAACGTGGTGATGACGTTAGGCGCGCTGGCGACGTCGATCGCCGACGCCCGTGAGCTCTTTGAGCTGGCAGCCGCCGACAGCGACGACGAGACGCTGATCGCCATCGAAGAGGATGCCGCGGGATTCCAGGCGACGCTTGAAGGCATGGAGTTTCGGCGGATGTTCTCCAATCCGGCCGATCCACTGAACTGTTTCCTCGATATTCAGGCAGGTGCAGGCGGAACCGAAGCCCAGGACTGGGCATCCATGCTGCTGCGCCAGTACCTCAAATACTGCGAGCGCAAGGGGTTCAAGACCGAGTTGCTGGAAGAGTCGGACGGTGAAGTCGCCGGAATCAAGTCGGCCACGATCAAGATCGAAGGCGAGTACGCCTTTGGTTTTCTTCGAACCGAAACGGGTGTACATCGTCTGGTGCGCAAGAGCCCCTTCGATTCGTCGGGCGGCCGGCACACATCATTCGCAAGTGTCTTTGTCTACCCGGAGGTCGACGACTCGATCGAAATCGAGGTCAACCCCGCGGATTTACGCATCGATACCTATCGGGCAAGCGGCGCCGGCGGTCAGCACATCAACAAGACCGACTCCGCGGTCCGGATCACCCACGTGCCGACCAATATCGTCGTGCAGTGCCAGAACGATCGCTCGCAGCACCGCAACCGCGCCGAAGCGATGCAAATGCTGAAATCCCGCCTGTTTGAGCTCGAAATGCGCAATCGCATGGCGGAGCAACAGAAAATGGAAGACGCCAAGACCGACGTTGGCTGGGGTCACCAGATTCGCTCGTACGTGCTCGACCAGAGTCGCATCAAGGATTTGCGCACCAACGTCGAAATTTCCAACACCCAGAAAGTGCTGGACGGGGATCTCGACCCCTTCATCGAGGCGAGCCTCAAGCAGGCGGTTTGACCAGATTGGGGGTGCTGACCGCTTGCAACGGCTCCGCACACTCTCTTGCCAATACCCCTGTCACTAAAAGAATAATTGACAACCTTCGTCACTATCCATCCTGACCATGACTGAGCCACAAATCACCCAAGACGACGAGAACCGACTGATTGCCGAGCGGCGCGCCAAACTCGCCGCATTGCG
Organism: Burkholderiaceae bacterium; assembly: GCA_020851995.1. GTDB lineage: Bacteria > Pseudomonadota > Gammaproteobacteria > Burkholderiales > Burkholderiaceae_B > Zwartia. The sequence continues at coordinate 59,313 of JADZBO010000116.1, read as the reverse complement.
CACGCAGGGCGTGGCCTTTCCCAATGATTTCGTGCCGGCGAACCGCGCACAGGCGCTTCATGACGCCTACGACGACCAGGATCAGGAGTCACTTGCCGCCGCCGCTCACCCGGCCTCGGTTGCTGGCCGGATGATGCTCAAGCGCGTGATGGGCAAGGCAAGCTTTGCCACGTTACAGGACGGCAGCGGACGTATTCAGATCTACCTGGATCGCGGATCGCTTGGCGAAGAGCACTACGCGGCATTCAAGCAGTGGGATATCGGCGACATCATTGCCGTGACGGGTACCGTGTTCAAAACGAACAAGGGCGAATTGTCCGTGCATGCCTCAAGCGCACGCATGCTGACCAAATCGCTGCGCCCCCTGCCCGACAAGTTTCATGGCATTGCCGACCAGGAGCTGCGCTATCGTCAGCGCTACGTCGACCTCATCATGACGGAGCAAACCCGCCGCACTTTCATGGCGCGCAGCAAAGCCGTCACGGCGATCCGCGACACGATGACCGAAGCCGGTTTTCTGGAAGTCGAAACGCCGATGCTGCACCCCATCCCGGGTGGCGCTGCCGCAAAGCCGTTCAAGACGCACCACAACGCGCTCGATATGGAAATGTTCCTGCGCATTGCGCCGGAGCTCTACCTCAAGCGACTCATTGTCGGCGGCTTTGACCGGGTCTTCGAAATCAACCGGAATTTCCGTAACGAAGGGGTCAGTCCGCGCCACAATCCCGAATTCACCATGATGGAGTTCTATGCCGCCTATGCTGATTACCGCTGGCTGATGGACTTCACCGAGTCACTGATCCGCCGGACGGCCGAACGTGCAGCGGGCACCGCCTGCCTTGCCTATCAGGGGCGCGAGCTCGACTTGTCACAACCGTTTGATCGCCTGACGATCGTTCAGGCCATTTTGCGCCATGTACCGCAGTACACCGAAGATCAGCTCAACGATGTGGAGTTTGTCCGAGGCGAGGTCCGGCGCCACGGCGGTGACATCAATGCCCCTAACCTGGTGAACGCCGGGCTGGGTGCCCTGCAGCTTGCCCTGTTTGAAGAAACGGCGGAATCAAAACTCTGGCACCCGACCTTCATCATTGATTACCCGGTTGAGGTTTCGCCCCTGGCGCGCGAATCGGATTCCCGGCCCGGCATCACGGAGCGCTTTGAACTGTTCATTACGGGCCGCGAGATTGCCAACGGCTTTTCCGAGCTTAACGACCCCGAAGACCAGGCGGCCCGTTTCGCCGCACAAGTCAAGGCCAAGGATGCCGGCGACGAAGAGGCGATGTACTACGACGCCGATTACATCCGCGCACTTGAATACGGACTGCCACCGACTGGCGGATGTGGAATCGGCATCGATCGTCTGGTCATGCTGATCACGGATAGCCCGAGCATCCGCGATGTCATTTTGTTCCCGCACCTGCGCAAGGAAGATTGAGCCGACACTGACCTCGCCCACGCCAAACCCGCCGACCCATAAGGCAGCGGGTTGGCTGTCGGCTCAAAGCGCAGTGTCCTTGATGCAACGCTGTTGCACCTACCGGTAAGGCTGCATCCGCCCACCGGTAAGCTTGCAGCCGCCTCTGTTACCTATAAGCCTGCATCCATTTCAATCCCGCTTCGACCGCTGCCCTGGGTTTGTACTCGCACCCAATCCAGCCAGCATAGCCAAGCCGATCGATTTCCCTGATGACAGCCTCGTAGCGCACTTCACCTTCGTCAGGCTCCGCCCGGCTCGGCACCGCGGCGATCTGGATGTGCCCGATGTGCGGAAAATATTCCGCAAGCTTGGTCAGAATGTCGCCTTCTGCAACGCCGACGTGATAGACGTCGAACATCAGTTTCACATTGTCGCGGCCAGTCGCCTCACGGATCGCGTTCGATTCGGACTGGCGCGCATAAAAGTAACCGGGCTTATCGCGATGGTTGATCGCCTCGAGCAGCACGGTCAGGCCGTGCGGCGCCATCTGATCCGCCGCATATTGCAGGTTGCGCACGAGCGTGTCCCTGGCCGCATCGCGCTCCGAGGCATGAATCACGCCAGGCATGACGTGGATCGCTGAGGCGCCACTCTGCAGGCACCATTGCAGTGTCGAGTTGAACGTGCTGCGGAACTCCGCTTCCCGCCCGGGAAGCGCCGCAAGTCCCGATTCACCGATACTGGTGTTGCCCAGAGGGGTGTTAATGCCCAGCAACGTCAGGCCATGACGTGCGCACCCATCCTTGACCGCATGCGCGGGGGTGTCATAAGGCCAGTGCAGTTCGACTGCTGCGAATCCGGCCGCAGCGGCTCGGTCGATGCGCTCAAGCAAGGGCAAATCACCCCAGAGAAAGCCAAGATTTGCGGAAAATCGTGCCATCGGAATGCCTCGCGGTCTTGAGTCGCGATCAATGCCCGCACAACCCGTTGTTGCGCATCCGGCGAGATCGCCCTGACATCAGTTTAATGAACTTCGCAGGTATTCCGCTACGCACCCGCGCAATGCCAGTCGCTCAATTTCCCCGCAAAACTCAGGGCACCCGCACAGTTGAGGGCGGGGCCTGAAAACGGGTCAATGGCTTTCTTTTGCGTGATTGATCGTGTAGCGCGGGATTTCGATGGTCAGATCAGCCGAGGCGACTTTGGCCTGACAGGACAAGCGGGAGGTTGAAGCCAGGCCCCAGGCGCGGTCAAGCAAATCCTCCTCGGAGTCGGTCGCCGGATCAAGCGAGGCGAACCCTTCGCGCACAATCACATGGCAGGTGGTGCAGGCGCAGGAAAGCTCGCAGGCATGCTCGATTTCAACGTCATGATCAAGCAATATGCGGCAGATCGATACGCCGGCTGGCGCATCGTCGATTACGGCACCTTCCGGGCATACATCAGGATGAGGCAGTACGGTGATTTTTGGCATGTCTGGGTGTTAACAGGAATTCAGGAAATCTCAATGCCAGTGGTACCTGGTGTCGTGTTCGACACTGCTCTAGCCGACGTCATTGAGCGATTTACCCGTCAGGGCAGCACGAATGCTCCGGTCCATGCGGCGGGCGGCGAAATCGTCAGTTGCACCGGAAAGTCCTTTGATGGCTCTGCGCACGGCATCGACGTCGTCGCCGCGCGCAGCCTCACGGGCGATCTCCAGTTGCTGTTCGATTCTGGTTTGTTCAGCCGCACCAAGCAAATCAGCATCGCTGGCGAGCGCCGATTCGACGGACTCGATCAGTTGCATCGCGTCGACTTGCTGCTCACGCAACATGCGGCGACGGGCGTCGCGACTGGCCTGTGCGGTGCCCTCGGCCAGCATGCGTGCGACGTCCTCATCGCTCAGACCGTAAGACGGTTTGACAGTCACGGAAGCCTCGACGCCCGAGCCTTGCTCGCGGGCAGTCACGCTCAGCAGACCGTCCGCATCCACCTGAAACGTCACGCGGATACGGGCTGCCCCGGCCACCATGGGCGGAATGCCACGTAATTCAAAGCGGGCCAGAGACCGGCAATCTGAAACCAGATCGCGTTCGCCCTGCACCACATGAATGGCCAGAGCGGTCTGGCCATCCTTGAAGGTTGTGAACTCCTGCGCGCGGGCGACCGGAATCGTGCTGTTGCGCGGGATGATGTGCTCCACCAACCCGCCCATGGTCTCAAGACCGAGCGTCAGCGGCGTCACATCGAGCAACAGCCAGTCTTCTCCCGGATTGCGATTGCCCGCGAGCAGATTGGCCTGCAGGGCCGCTCCGAGGGCAACAACCTGGTCGGGATCTTTGTCGATCAGCGGTTTTGTGCCGAAAAACGCCTCGACACGTTCGCGAATCACCGGCATGCGTGTCGAACCGCCCACCATCACGACGCCCTTGACGTCCGCAACGTCAAGCCGGGCATCCGCAAGCGCCTTACGGGCGCATGCCAGGGTGCGGTCGACCAGGCCGGTCGAAATCGCTTCGAATGTTTGGCGGCTCATCGACATCGGAATATCGCGGTCAGCGAGCCGGACCGTCACTTCCGTGACGTCGACATCCGTGAGCGCTTCGCGCAGCCGGCGTGCCGCGCTGAGCATTGCCCTGCGATCCGCGTGACCGGGATTGCGCAGAGCGTGTTCCGAGCAGAAATGGTCCACGATCAGCGCATCAAAATCGTCGCCGCCCAGCGCAGTGTCCCCGCCAGTCGAAACGACCTCGAATACGCCACGGGTCAGGCGCAAGACCGAAATATCGAAGGTACCACCGCCCAGATCATAGACGGCATACATTCCTTCGGAACCATGATCAAGTCCGTAGGCGATCGCCGCAGCGGTCGGCTCGTTGAGCAGACGCAGAACGCTGATACCGGCAAGCCGGGCCGCATCACGCGTCGCCTGCCGCTGTGCATCGTCAAAATAAGCTGGCACCGTGATGACAGCGCCTACCAGCGAGTCGCCCAGGATTCCCTCTGCCAGTGACTTGAGCCGCGCCAGAATCCGGGCGGACACATCAATGACGGAAAGCGAGCCGCCCTGGGTTTCGATCCGGACCGACTGTCCGTCGGCTGCGAAGTGATATGGCATGCCGGACGCGAGTGCCTCCGGGAACGACCGGCCCATCAAACGCTTGGTGGACAGCAGAGTATCAAGAGGATGGTCAGCCAGGTGAACCAGCGCAGCACGTCCGACTTCGGCCACGCCGTCCTTGGCCATGTAGACCGCCGAAGGGATCAGCCCGAAGCCTTGCTCGTCGGTCAGGACTTCGGCGACGCTGCTGCGCACAGCGGCCACCAGAGAGTGCGTCGTGCCGAGGTCAATGCCGACGGCAAGCCTGCGCTGGTGAGGCGCCGGTGACTGACCAGGTTCGGAAATTTGCAGTAAAGCCATAAAAGCAGTTCGTCAATCGCGCAATCTGCGCCCAGAGGCCATCAGGCCGGATCGGCGGCGCGCGCCTGAGCGGCGATCCGGTCCAGAAACATCCATTCGCGCACCTGCGCGGCGGCACTAGTGTAATCGCCCTGATCCAGCAGGCGGCCCAAATTCGCGATCAACGCCTCGCGCTCGGACGCGAGTTCAACGGCGAGCGCGGCCAGGCCAGCACCATCACTCTGTTCCTGCACTTCATCCAGCCGCTCGTGCCACTGCATCTGGCGGACCAGAAACTCAGCCGGCATGGCCGTGTTGGTTTCCGTTTGCAGATCCACGCCCGCCAGCTCGCAGAGGTAACGGGCACGCGCCAGGGGATCTCGCAAAACCCGATAGGCCTCGTTGGCACGAGAACTCCATTGCATCGCAACGCGCTTTTCGGCGGGACTCGCGGTCGCGAAGCGGTCCGGGTGGACCGCCAGGCAGACCCGCTTCCACGCCGCATCCAGCGCGTCGGGATCCAATGCGTAGCGCCTGGGCAGGCTGAACAAGGCGAAATGATCAGCGTCAACCACGGACATCAGACCGTGAAAGACTCACCGCATCCGCAGGTCGCCTTTTCGTTCGGGTTGCGAAATTTGAATCCTTCGTTGAGCCCCTCCCGAGCATAGTCCAGCTCGGTTCCGTCGATGTAAGACAGACTTTTGGGGTCGACAAACACCTTGACACCAAAGCTCTCGAACACCTTGTCGTCACCGTCGGGGCTATCGACATACTCCAGTTTGTACGCCATCCCCGAGCAACCAGTCGTGCGCACGCCGAGCCTGAGCCCGACGCCGCTTCCACGTTTTTCCAGGTACTTGCCGATGTGGTCGGCCGCCTGTGCAGTCAGAGTTACAGCCATGATATCAATCCGCGTGTTTTTCTTTGTAGTCTTTGACGGCCGCCTTGATCGCGTCCTCAGCCAGGATCGAGCAGTGAATCTTGACGGGAGGAAGCGCCAGTTCCTCGGCAATCTGCGTGTTGCGGATCGTCAGTGCCTCATCGAGTGTCTTGCCCTTGACCCACTCTGTCACCAGTGAGCTCGACGCGATCGCCGAACCACAGCCGTAGGTCTTGAACCGTGCGTCCTCGATGATCCCGTTGTCATTGACGCGGATCTGCAGCTTCATGACGTCGCCGCACGCGGGCGCACCGACCATGCCGGTGCCAACGTGGTCATCGGCCTTGTCAAACGCCCCGACATTGCGGGGATTTTCGTAGTGATCAATTACTTTTTCGCTGTATGCCATCTTCGTGCTCCCAAGAATTCGATCAGTGGGCTGCCCACTGCACACTATTCAGATCAACGCCGTCCTTCATCATTTCCCACAGGGGGGACATGTCGCGCAGTTTGCCCACCCGTGCCTTGATCAAGTTGACCGCGAAGTCGATTTCCTGCTCGGTCGTGAAACGACCGATCGTGAATCGGATCGAGCTGTGCGCCAGTTCGTCATTGCGGCCAAGCGCCCGCAAGACGTAGGAAGGCTCAAGACTTGCCGAAGTGCAGGCCGAACCGCTCGATACCGCAAGTTCTTTAATTGCCATGATCAGCGACTCGCCTTCCACGTAATTGAAACTTACGTTCAGATTGTGTGGAATCCTGCGCTCGAGATCCCCGTTCAGGTAGACCTCTTCGATCTGGGAGAGTCCGGCCCACAGCCGGTCACGCAGCATACGGATGCGCTCGTTTTCGGTCGCCATTTCAAGTTGGGCGAGATGGAAACACTCCCCCATTCCGACGATTTGATGGGTGGCCAGGGTGCCCGAACGGAAACCGCGTTCATGCCCGCCGCCGTGCATTTGCGCTTCGATGCGGATACGCGGCTTGCGACGCACGTACAGCGCGCCGATGCCCTTCGGACCGTAGGTCTTGTGAGCACAGAAGGACATCAAATCCACCTTGAGCTTTTGCAAATCAATCTCGACCTTGCCAGTAGCCTGCGCTGCATCGACATGGAAAATGATGCGCCTGTCACGGCAGATTTCACCGATTGCTTCGATATCCTGAATGACGCCGATTTCGTTATTGACGTACATGATCGAAACCAGCACCGTATCCGGACGAATCGCCGCCGTGAACGCCTCGAGGTCGACCAGGCCGTTTTCCTGCACGTCAAGATAGGTCACCTCGAACCCCTGGCGCTCAAGTTCGCGGCACGGATCCAGAACGGCCTTGTGCTCGGTCTTCACGGTGATGATGTGCTTGCCACGCTCTGCATAGAACCCCGCCGCACCCTTGATTGCAAGGTTGTCGGATTCGGTCGCACCGGAAGTCCAGATGATTTCACGGGGATCTGCGTTGACGAGGGCCGCGACCTGGCCTCGCGCGCGCTCGACAGCTTCTTCGGCCTCCCAGCCGAAAGCGTGACTGCGGGAAGCCGGATTTCCGAAATGCTCGAAAAGCCAAGGCACCATCTTGTCAACCACGCGCGGATCCACCGGGGTCGTGGCCGAGTAGTCGAGATAAATGGGACGCGACGACATGTTGAACTCCTGAATCAGCAAAGGGATTAAACAGCCACTTGGGCAGGAAGCTTGGTACTGGGCGACACGGGCCCGGAGGAGCCGACCACATTGACGCGAACGCCTGCCCCGGCCTGGGTAGACTCCTGCAACTGGCGCATGCGCTGCTGATCGACCAGATCCTGAAGTGATACGGAATCCAGGAAATCCACCATCTTGCGATTCAGGGTGGACCAGAGTTCGTGTGTCATGCACACGCCTGGCTTGCCGTCGGTGCCACTGGTACAGTCCGTTTTGCCGCCGCAATTGGTTGCGTCGAGCGGTTCGTCCACTGCAAATATAATGTCGGCAACGGTGATGGTGCGTGCCAGGCGGGCGAGCGTGTAACCTCCGCCCGGACCGCGCACGCTTTCCACCAGTTCGTGCCGGCGCAGCTTGCCAAAAAGCTGCTCCAGGTAGGATAGCGAAATATTCTGCCGCTGGCTGATGGCCGAGAGCGTCACTGGCCCGCCTTGCTGACGCAAGGCCAGGTCAATCATGGCAGTGACAGCGAAGCGCCCTTTGGTCGTGAGTCGCATGATGGTGTCCTCGTCGAAAATCTGAACAGGGTCTTACTTGAGTAAACGAGTCAAGTATAACCCAATCCCGACTAATTTGCTAGGAATTGCGCAAACCGACGTAAAAAAACCGCGCAGAGCGCGGTTTTCTTAAGGTGCGATCCGGTCAGCGAGCATCACCGAACCAGATCTTGCGAGCCTTAGGCTGCCTGATATTGCGTTGCGCGCTTGCGAACGAGCTCGAGCACACCCTGGCAGGCATCTTCAAGATAATCCAGCACCTTGCCGAAACCCTCAGGACCGCCATAGTAGGGATCGGGCACAGTGGCCTCTTCAAACTCATTGGCGAAACGCATCAGGAGCATCAGCTTGTGTTGATGCTGCTTGGGACAGAGTTGCTGAAGCGCGGACAGGTTTTCCCAGTCCATCGCCAGAATCAGATCAAACTCGCGGAAATCTTCGGCCGACACCTGGCGCGCCTGAGCACGCGTGATCTCGTACCCGCGCTTGCGGGCGGCCGCGACAGCGCGCGCGTCCGGCGCTTCACCGACGTGGAAGTTGTGTGTGCCGGCAGAATCGATCCCGACGACGTCAGACAGGCCGGCATCGTGAATCAGGTGGCGAAAAACGCCTTCAGCACTGGGCGACCGGCAAATGTTGCCCATGCATACGAAGAGTACTTTTGTCATCATGGTGCGTAGTGTGAGGGAAAACCCGTAAGTTGTCCAGCATTTTTTTGTTGCAACCGCAAATCGGTGCGGCGAATAAAATTACAATAATTTAATATTATTTTTCAATGACTTATACTTGTTATTTGATCTTTATTCTTGAAATAAAAACTGAAATTATCGAAATAACTGACGCAATGTTCTGAAAAATGATGCACCGTAACAACGCCGATTTCGGCGGGTCACGCACCAGAAAGAAGCACCCGATCCTTGAGCCGCCGCAATTGATCGCGCGCCGTTGCCGCCTGCTCGAATTCCAGATTGCGGGCGTGATCCAGCATGGCCTTTTCAAGACGCCGGATCTCGCGGGCCACTGCCTTCTCGTCGCCGATCAGCGTGTCGGCAAACACCGCGGTCTCTTCGTTGGGCGCGGCCGGCACGATCACCCCGTCGATCAGTTCGCGGACCGCTTTGCGCACCCCGCGGGCTTCAATACCGTGCTCGATGTTGAACGCCTGTTGTTTCTCGCGCCGACGCCTGGTTTCGCCCATGGCCCGGGACATCGAATCCGTGATCCGGTCAGCGTACAGAATGGCTCGCCCATTGAGGTTGCGCGCCGCGCGTCCTATGGTCTGGATCAGACTGCGCTCCGAGCGCAGGAATCCTTCCTTATCCGCATCCAGGATAGCGACCAGAGACACTTCGGGAATATCAAGACCTTCGCGCAGCAGGTTGATCCCAACCAGCACATCAAATACTCCCAGGCGCAGATCCCGGATGATTTCGACGCGTTCGACTGTATCGATATCCGAATGCAGGTAACGAACCCGTATGCCATGTTCACTCAGGTAATCGGTCAGGTCCTCGGCCATCCGCTTGGTCAGCGTGGTCACCAGAACCCGCTCCTCGATCGCCACCCGCAGTTTGATTTCACCCAGCAGGTCATCGACCTGAGTGCGCGCCGGACGCACTTCAACCTCCGGATCCACCAGACCGGTGGGACGCACGACCTGCTCCACCACATTGTCAGTGTGCGCCTGCTCGTAGGCACCGGGTGTCGCGGAGACAAATACGCACTGTCGCATTCTGGTCTCGAACTCTTCAAGCTTGAGCGGGCGGTTATCCATTGCAGAAGGCAGACGAAAACCGTAGGTCACCAGGGTTTCCTTGCGAGCGCGGTCCCCCCGATACATCCCACCCAACTGGCCGATGGTGACATGACTTTCGTCGATGAACATCAGTGCCTCGCGCGGCAGGTAGTCGACCAGTGTCGGCGGCGGATCGCCTGGCGCGGCGCCCGAAAGGTGACGCGAATAGTTTTCGATTCCCTTGCAAAACCCGAGTTCGGAGAGCATTTCGAGATCGAACCGGGTGCGCTGCTCGAGACGTTGAGCTTCGACCAGTTTGCCCGAGTCAATAAAGAATTTGAGACGGTCGCGCAACTCTTCCTTGATCGTGCCGATCGCGCGCAACACAGTATCGCGTGGTGTGACGTAGTGCGATCCCGGGTATACAGTGAAGCGCGGCACCTTCTGGCGCACCCGGCCCGTCAGGGGGTCGAACAACTCAAGGCTTTCGACTTCATCGTCGAAAAGCGAAAGTCTCAAGGCGAACTCAGGGCTTTCCGCGGGAAAGATATCAATCGTTTCACCACGCGCGCGGAATGTGCCGCGCGTGAAATCAACATCGTTGCGGGTGTACTGCATGGCGACCAGCCGCGCCAGAACTTCGCGCCGGGCGATACGATCGCCGGTACGCAGAATCAGCACCATTGCATGGTAATCCCCCGGATTGCCGAGACCGTAGATGCACGAGACCGTGCCCACAATCACTGTGTCGCGCCGCTCAAGCAAACTCTTGGTCGCCGACAGGCGCATCTGTTCGATGTGTTCGTTGATCGAGGAATCCTTTTCAATGAAAAGATCGCGCGAAGGCACGTAGGCCTCAGGCTGGTAGTAGTCGTAGTAAGACACGAAATACTCAACTGCGTTGCGCGGAAAGAACTCACGCATTTCCGCATAGAGTTGGGCGGCCAGTGTCTTGTTGGGCGCAAGCACCAGTGCAGGTCGGCCAAGACGTGCAATCAGATTGGCCATGGTGAACGTTTTGCCTGATCCCGTCACGCCGAGCAGGGTCTGTGTCATCAGCCCGTCACGTACGCCCTGTTCGAGCAGATCGATCGCCCGGGGCTGATCGCCGGCCGGCGGGTATGGCTGATACAGGTGAAACGGACTATCGGGGTAATCGATGTAACGTCCCTGCGCAACATCATCCTCCACAGGCTTTGCCGCGCTCTCAGCGCCAGGGCGATCTGTGGTGCCTGCTTCGCTCGGTGTATCTTGGGCCATGTTAGACTTATAGGGGTTAGCCCTCGGCGCGAGAGCAAACCCGTCATTATCCAGCGCGCGCGTGACAGAGTCCACCGCATTCTCGCGCAAGTCAGTTTAAGACGCGGACTCCGGAAAACCGCACCGCAAACTCAACGAGCAACGATCCCCACCATGAGCACCCTGTTTCAATCCGTCGAACTCGCCCCGCGCGACCCCATTCTCGGCATGACTGAGCAATACAACGGCGATGCCCGTCCAGGCAAGGTCAACCTCGCTGTCGGCGTCTACTATGATGACAACGGCAAGATTCCCCTGCTCAACGCCGTTCGCAAGGCCGAAGTGGCGCGTGTCGAGGCCGGTGTGGCCCGCGGCTACCTGCCCATTGAAGGCATCGCCGGCTACAACAAAGCCGCTCAGGAACTCGTGCTCGGCAAGAACTCGCCTCTGATCGCGGCGGGTCGGGTCATCACAATGCAGGCGCTTGGCGGTACCGGCGCACTCAAGATCGGCGCGGACTTGCTCAAACAACTGGTGCCTGATGCGAAGGTCGCCATCAGCAACCCATCCTGGGAAAACCACCGCGCTTTGTTCGAGCGTGCTGGTTTTGATGTGGTCAATTATCCCTACTATGATGCGGCGACCCACGGCTTCGATCTCAACGGCATGCTCGGATTCCTTCGTGCCCTGCCGGCTCAGAGCGTGGTCGTGCTGCATGCCTGCTGCCACAATCCGACGGGAGTGGATCCCACTCCCGCACAATGGCGCGAAATCGCCACTGTGATGCAACAAGGCGACCTGATCCCATTCCTCGATATCGCCTATCAGGGCTTCGGCGAAGGACTTGAGGCCGATGCCGCCGCGGTTCGCCTGTTCGCGGAACTCGATATGACGATGCTGATCAGTTCGTCGTTTTCCAAGTCCTTTTCACTCTACGGCGAGCGCGTTGGCGCGCTGACCATCGTCACAAGCAGCAAGGACGAGTCCAGCCGCGTCCTGAGTCAGATCAAGCGGGTGATCCGCACAAACTACTCCAACCCGCCCACGCACGGCGGAACCGTGGTGGCAACGGTACTGAACTCACCCGAGCTCTTTGCGATGTGGGACGCCGAGCTTGCCGGCATGCGCGACCGCATCCGCCTCATGCGTCGCCAGCTGGTCGAAAAGCTCAAGGCCGCCGGCGTCAGCCGTGACTTCGGCTTCGTGATGGACCAGCGCGGAATGTTTTCCTATTCCGGGCTGACGGCAAAGCAGGTGGATCGCTTGCGCGATGAGCACGGCATCTACGCGGTCAGTACCGGGCGCATTTGCGTCGCGGCACTCAACAGCGGCAACATTGACGGCGTCGTCAAAGCGATCGCCCAGGTCATGCAAGAGGACTAACAGTTCCCAGTCAAGCCAGGTCTTCTGGCAGCACGCTGGCATGACATGACCGCCCGGCAATGAACGGCACCCCGAGTCATGGACGCGAATCCGCGCTTCGGGGCTAAGTTTAATGCCGGGCTGTTTATTCATACAGATTTGTGTTGCGCGCAATCTGCAAAGAATGCACAATGGATGCTGTATATAAACACAGCCATGTTCATCTCTTGATAGCGCGCCGACAATGACCATCAAGCTAACAGACCGCCAGCAGCAAATCCTGGATTTAATCCGTCAGGCGGTGCAGCGTACAGGCTTTCCGCCCACACGCGCCGAAATCGCCCAGACGCTGGGTTTCCGCTCCGCCAACGCCGCTGAAGACCATCTGCGCGCGCTCGCGCGCAAGGGTGTCATCGAACTCACCGCCGGAGCCTCGCGCGGTATTCGGCTGACCGAACTCGCCCGGGAGTCCTTGTCGGATCACGAATCTGATCTGGATGATCAGTCGGCCTTCGCGCGCAGCACTGAGGGATTGGTTCCGCGACTGGCTTCAGGCGTCGGTCAGGTGTTACTGCCACTGATCGGTCGCGTTGCCGCTGGCTCACCTGTTCTGGCTTCGGAAAACGTCGAAAAGGAACTCGCAGTCGATCCCAACCTGTTCAGCCAGCGTCCCGATTACCTTCTCAAAGTCAAAGGGATGAGTATGCGCGATGCCGGTATTCTGGACGGTGATCTGCTCGCCATCAAAAAGACGGGAGAAGCCCGCAACGGCCAGATCGTAGTGGCACGCATTGATGATGATGTGACCGTCAAACGCCTTCAGCGAACCAGTACTCAGATCGAACTGCTCCCGGAAAATCCGGATTTCAAACCCATTGTCATCCAGCCCGGTCAGGATTTCTCGCTTGAAGGGATTGCGCTCGGACTCATCCGAACGACCCCGCTGCATTAATTCAATCCCTGTCCCGTAGTCGCTGGATCATTCGGCGGTCGCGCTTTGTCGGCCGGCCTTCGATATCGCGCGATGGGTCGGAATACAACCTGCGACGCTCGGCGGCCGCGGTACGTTCAGTGATACTGTCCGGTGTTTCGTCGTATAGCAGCCGCGCAAGCGGCGCTGAACGCCGCGTTTCGGTGATACCGCGCACGAACAACTCCAAACGCTCCTGATCCCGGGTGATGACCAGTCGGTCATCAACCCGAATTGCACGGGCCGGTTTAGCCCTCTCGCCGTTAATCAGCACCCTGCCCGCTTCGACCGACGCGGCGGCAAGCGTGCGTGATTTGAAAAACCGCGCCGCCCACAACCATTTGTCGAGCCGAACCGAGTCCAGGATCTCCATCGCGGACTCAACCCTTCAGGTCAATGCTTGATGACCGGATCGACGGATTCTTTGGCCACCGCAGTCGAAGCAACTGGCTCGGTCACCGCCGGCTCATCGGGCAAGGGCTGAGGCGGACTTTGCAGAGCAACCTCCAGTACCTTGTCGATCCACTTCACCGGAATGATCTCAAGATGGTTCTTGACGTTGTCCGGAATTTCAGCAAGATCCTTGACGTTTTCCTCCGGAATCAGCACCGTCTTGATACCACCGCGGTGAGCGGCAAGCAGCTTTTCTTTCAATCCGCCGATTGCCAGCACTTCGCCACGCAAGGTGATCTCACCCGTCATCGCAACATCCGCGCGCACCGGAATGCGCGTCAGGGCAGAAACGATTGCGGTCGTAATCGCCGCCCCTGCGGACGGGCCGTCTTTCGGGGTTGCGCCTTCGGGGAAGTGCACGTGAATGTCGCGCTTCTCGAAAACCGAATCCGCGATTCCCATTCGGCGTGCGCGGGCACGCACCACCGTGCGAGCCGCTTCGACCGATTCCTTCATCACGTCGCCCAGCGATCCCGTGCGCTGGATCACGCCCTTGCCGGGCATATCCGCCACTTCGATCGTCAGAAGATCACCGCCGACCTCCGTCCACGCCAACCCATTGACCTGTCCGATCTGGTTTTCCTTTTCGGCCATGCCAAAGTTAAAGCGCCGCACGCCCAGGTAATCGTTGAGGTTATCCGACGTCACGACCATCTGTGCGATTGGCTCGGATGATTTCGACGCCTTGCGCGCCTCCACTTCGGCGAGCAATTTCTTCACCACCTTGCGGCAAATCTTACCGATTTCACGCTCAAGCGAGCGAACCCCGGCCTCGCGTGTGTAATAACGCACAATGTCGCAGACTGCGGATTCTTCAATCCGGAGCTCTTCGGGCTTGACACCGTTGTTCTTCAGAAGCTTGGGCAGCAAATGATCCATTGCGATGTGGATCTTTTCATCTTCCGTGTAGCCCGAGAGGCGAATCACCTCCATCCGGTCAAGCAGCGCAGGCGGAATATTCAGCGTATTGCTGGTCGCCACGAACATCACGTCGGACAGGTCGAAATCCACCTCGACGTAGTGATCCTGAAATGTGTGATTTTGTTCAGGATCGAGTACCTCCAGCAACGCGGATGCGGGATCGCCTCGAAAATCCATGCCGAGTTTGTCGATTTCGTCGAGCAGGAACAACGGGTTACGCACCCCCACTTTGGACATATTCTGCAGGATCTTGCCGGGCATCGAACCAATGTAGGTGCGCCGATGACCGCGGATTTCCGCTTCGTCACGCACACCGCCGAGCGCCATCCGCAGGAATTTGCGATTGGTCGCCTTGGCGATCGATTGACCCAGCGAAGTCTTACCCACGCCCGGTGGCCCAACCAGGCACAGGATCGGTGCCTTGATCTTGTCGACACGCTGCTGCACCGCGAGATACTCGAGGATGCGCTCCTTGACCTTGTCCAGGCCATAGTGATCATCATCGAGCACCGACTCGGCATTTGGAATCGAATTATTCACCTTGCTCTTGCGCTTCCAGGGCAGGCCGATCACCGTGTCGATATAGTTTCGCACCACCGTGGCCTCGGCCGACATGGGCGACATCAGCTTGAGCTTTTTGAGTTCTGCGTCGACCTTCTTGCGCGCATCCTTAGGCAAATGGGCGGCATTGATCTTCTTTTCGAGCTCTTCGATATCAGCGCCCTCTTCGCCCTCGCCAAGCTCCTTCTGGATCGCCTTGACCTGCTCGTTGAGGTAGTAGTCGCGCTGACTCTTCTCCATTTGCTTCTTGACCCGGCCGCGAATACGCTTCTCGACCTGCAGAATGTCGATCTCGGTTTCCAGCTGTGCGAGCAAAGATTCCAGTCGCTCTGCCGTCGGGAAAATCTCGAGCATTTTCTGCTTCTGCTCAAGCTTGAGCGGCAAGTGCGCGGCAATCGTGTCGGCCAGACGACCTGAATCATCGATACCCGCAAGCGATGTCAGAATTTCAGGTGGGATCTTCTTATTGAGCTTTACGTACTGCTCAAACTGGCTCACGATCGCCCGGCGCAGCGCTTCGATCTCGGCTCCGGCAGTCGCGTCGGGAAGGATGGGCAGAATTTCCGAGGTGAAATGGGTATCTGCATCCTGGATGGCGACCACACGGGCGCGCTGTGAGCCTTCGACCAGAACCTTGACGGTACCGTCCGGGAGCTTGAGCATCTGGAGGATCGTGGCGATACAGCCGATTTCATAGACGTCATCCGGCGTCGGGTCATCCTTGCCGGCGGACTTCTGGGCGGCAAGCATGATGCTCTTGCCGGCTTCCATTGCTGCCTCAAGGGCGCGGATCGACCGCGGCCGCCCGACAAACAACGGAATCACCATATGGGGGAACACCACCACGTCACGCAAAGGCAACAGCGGCAGGTTGATGGGTTCTGCAGGGAGAGTCTGACTTCCAGACATGGTGGGCATCCTAAATAAATCTCGGCAAATCGATACAGGACAAAGCAGCCGCCGCGATGCCCGTGATTACACGCATAGGCTTCTTATGAGGACAATAGCCGAAAATTCAAGCGCTGTTCTCCAAAGGTTAACAATGTCCCTGGAAAGTGGTGGGTTAATCAGCAATGATGGGGTCAACGCATGGCAGCGAATGGTAGCGAATTGCAGCGCATACCCCGACCGGAGGCGGACGGTTCTTACCCGTCTTACACGTCTTACCCGACCTAACCGTCTTACCCGTCTCACCCGGCATAGGCATCAAAGGAGAGCGCCTGCGCGCGTCCCCTTGATGAGTGGGATTGCATCAAGTCGTCGTGAGAATGGATTACGTGGACCTGTCAGCTCACAAGAGTCAGTAGTCCGACAGAGCATGCCTGCCAGACTGACCGACCTGGCGCTCAAGAACTCGTATCAGGCTGCTGCGTCGCGCACGGGGCGCTGGGCGGGTTGAGGTGCAGTGGCTGCTTGAGCATCGTCATCCGAATAGACAAGCAAGGGCTTGCCCTGACCTTCGATCGAGGCTTCATCGACAACGACACGCTTGACATTGCCATGTGTCGGGAGCTCGTACATCGTGTCGAGCAACGCATTTTCCAGAATGCTGCGCAAACCACGGGCCCCGGCCTTGCGTTTGATCGCTTTGCGGGCGATTGCGGTGAGTGCGGCGGGCCGGATTTCGAGTTCCGCACCTTCCATGGCGATCAGCTTCTGGAACTGTTTCACCACGGCGTTTTTGGGTTCTGTGAGCACCTGGATCAATGCATGCTCATCGAGTTCGCGCAGTGTTGCAACGACGGGCAGTCGCCCGACCAGTTCAGGAATGAGACCAAATTTGATGATGTCTTCAGGTTCAACTTCCAGAAAGGTATCGCCCGTGGAGCGTTCGATTTTAGAGTCGATTGATGCACCGAAGCCGATGCCGGAGCGTTCAGTGCGGCTACGAATCACCTTCTCGAGACCATCAAAAGCCCCGCCCACGATAAACAGGATATTGGTCGTGTCGACCTGAACAAAATCCTGATTCGGGTGCTTGCGCCCGCCCTGCGGAGGCACGGAAGCCACAGTACCTTCAATGAGTTTGAGAAGCGCCTGTTGCACGCCCTCACCCGAAACGTCCCGGGTGATCGACGGGTTATCCGCCTTGCGCGAAATTTTGTCAATTTCATCGATGTAGACGATGGCGCGTTGCGCCTTTTCGACATCGTAATTGCAGTTTTGCAGAAGCTTCTGGATGATGTTTTCGACGTCCTCGCCCACGTAACCCGCTTCGGTCAGCGTGGTGGCGTCTGCCATGACAAACGGCACATCCAGCTGGCGCGCCAGGGTCTGCGCCAGCAATGTCTTACCCGAGCCGGTTGGCCCGATTAAGAGAATGTTGCTCTTGGAGAGCTCGACGTCGTCGCCTTTGACTTCACCGTGACGCAGGCGCTTGTAGTGGTTATAGACCGCGACAGCCAGAACGCGCTTGGGTGCCTCCTGACCGATGACGTACTGGTCAAGAAAAGCCTTGATCTCAGCCGGCGTCGGCAGATCGGTCTTGATTGAGGCGCGCGCGCTTGCAGCGGTTTCCTCGCGGATGATGTCGTTGCAAAGGTCGATGCATTCGTCGCAGACGAACACCGACGGACCCGCGATCAGCTTGCGGACTTCATGCTGGCTTTTATTGCAAAACGAGCAGTGCAGAACCTTGCTGCCGGCCGATCCTTTCTTTTCTGTCATAACGATCCAGTCATCTCCATTTCCGGCGTGCATCTTACGTACGCCGTCAACTCACCAGCATTCAGGCCGGGTCTGCCCGTGAAACCAGTACCTTGTCAATCAGTCCATACGATACAGCATCCGCCGCCGACATAAAGTTATCGCGCTCGGTGTCGATGGCGATGCGTTCGACGGACTGACCAGTGCTCTCGGCGAGAATCGCGTTGAGCCGTTCGCGCAGATCGAGGATTTCGCGCGCCTGAATCTGGATGTCCGAAGCCTGGCCCTGCGCACCGCCCGAGGGCTGGTGAATCATGATGCGTGAATTCGGCAGCGAAAACCGCTTACCCTTGGCACCGGCCGCGAGGAGGAACGCCCCCATGCTCGCTGCAAGACCGGTACACAGGGTCGACACGTCCGGTTTGATGAAGCGCATCGTGTCGTAGATTGCCAAACCAGCGTATACCGATCCGCCTGGTGAATTGATGTAGAGCGAAATATCCTTATCCGGATTCTCTGATTCGAGAAACAGCAGCTGCGCCACCACCAGATTGGCCGATTGGTCATTCACCGGACCAACCAGAAAAATCACGCGCTCCTTGAGCAGGCGTGAATAGATGTCGAAGGCGCGTTCACCGCGCCCCGACTGCTCGATCACCATTGGAATGTATCCAAGCCCAGTCGGAGTCACGGATGACCCGCCGTTCATGGACGCATAAAAATCGGTAAAACGCTGCATAGTTACGTTGTCCCCATGATTTGATCGAACGCAACCGCTTCGTCCTCCACCTTGGCGGTGGCCAGCACGTGCTGAACGACGTTGTCTTCCAGAACGATGCCTTCGACCTCGGCGCGACGTGCACGGTCAGAAAGATAGTAGCTGACGACCTGAGCTGGCTGTTCGTAATTGGCGGCAAACTCTTCAATACGGGCGCGCACCTGCTCAGGCTTGGCCGACAAAGAGGCAACCCGGATCAGTTCGGCGATCATCAGACCAAGACGCACGCGGCGCTCGGCTTCGGCGGTGAAAGCATCGGCGGGAATCGGCATGGACTCGGCGTTTGGCACACCACGTTTTTTGAGTTCCTCGCGCGCGGCCGCGACGCGATCTTCCGCTTCGCTGTCGACCAGCGCCTTGGGTACATCAAACGTCGCTGCCTTCACGAGCGCGTCCATGACGCTCGCCTTGGTGCGGGCCAGCGTGCGCTGGCGCACTTCGCGTTCGATATTGCCACGCACATCGGCGAGCAGCTTTGCGACATCGCCTTCGGTCTGGCCGAGTGATTTGGCGAATTCGGCATCGAGCTCAGGCAGCACCTGCTCGGCGACTTCCTTGACCGTGATGCTGAACTCCGCGGTCTTGCCAGCGACTTCCTTGCCGCCATAGTCAGCCGGAAACTCCAGCGGAAACACTTTGGATTCGCCGGCCTTCATTCCACGCACCGCGGTTTCGAATTCAGGCAGCATGCGACCCTGGCCCAGCACGAACGGGAAGCCTTCAGCGTGACCGCCTTCGAAAGGAACGCCGTCGATGGTGCCGGCAAAATCCAGCGTGACGCGATCGTCATCCTGGGCGACACGGCCTTCGCGGGCCTCGTAGTTGGCACGCTGCTTGCGCAGGATGTCGACCGTGCGCTGCACTTCGGCATCGCCGATCTCGGTGACTGCCCGCTTGACCTCCAGCGTGGAGAGATCAGGAACGGTCACCGTCGGATAGACCTCGAACGTGGCTGTGAAAACCATGACGTCTTCGGGTGTGCCTTCGGTCTTGGGTTCAAGCTTTGGCGTGCCGGCGACGCGCAGCCCGGCTGAAGTGATGGCTTTTTCGAAAGCCGCGCCAACCTGGCCGTTGACCGCTTCGTAACGAATACTGGGACCATGGGAGCGCTCGAGCATCGCAAGCGGAACCTTGCCCGGGCGAAATCCCGCCACCTTGGCAGTGCGCGCGACGCGCTTGATTTCGGCCTGAACGGCCTTTTCGACATCGGCCATGGGAACAGACAGCTCAACACGGCGCTCGAGGCCGGTTAGGGTTTCAACCACAGGTTGCATGAAAATCTACCAAACAGGATGACGGAAAGCGTGGCGGACAGCCCACGCCGATTGAATCGAACGGGTTGGTGCGAAGGGCGGGACTCGAACCCGCACACCTGTTACGGCGTCAGGACCTAAACCTGGTGCGTCTACCAATTTCGCCACCTTCGCAGTAACCCGGCATTGTAGCGCACGTGGCAAGGGGTTTCCGCCCGCTGGGTAGTTCAACTGGTTAAAATACCGCCATGAATCCCAGACTAGACACTCTTCAGCCCTACCCGTTCGAGAAACTACGGGCACTGCTCGCATCGGGCGGCACTGCGCCAACCGGGCTGCGGCCAATCAACCTGTCGATCGGCGAGCCTAAACACGCAGCGCCGCAATGCGTCAAGGAGGCCCTGGTGCATTCGCTGGACGGCTTGTCGGTTTACCCCCCGACCAAGGGCGACCCGGCGCTTCGCAAGGCCATCAGCCGCTGGATCGCACGCCGCTACGATATTGCCGAGCCGGATCCTGAAACCCAGGTACTGCCGGCACTCGGTTCGCGCGAAGCGCTCTTCGCCTTTGCGCAAGTTGTGCTCGATCCCACTGCGCGGGGCGAAATCGTCGTCTGTCCCAATCCGTTCTACCAGATATACGAGGGTGCGGCATTGCTGGCAGGAGCAACCCCGCACTACGTCAACTCAGACCCCGCCCGCAACTTTCGTTGCGACTGGGCAAGCGTCGACGCGGCTGTCTGGGCCCGTACACGCCTGCTTTTCGTCTGTTCCCCGGGCAACCCGGCCGGCAACGTGATGTCGCTCGACGACTGGAAATTGCTGTTTGATCTTTCCGATCAGCACGGGTTTGTCATTGCTTCCGACGAATGCTATTCCGAAATCTATCTTGATGAATCGACCCCGCCCCTGGGAGGCCTGCAAGCCGCCAGTTTGCTTGGACGACCGGACTTCCGGCGGCTGGTCAGCTTCTCCAGCCTCTCGAAACGATCCAACGTCCCGGGAATGCGTTCCGGCTTCGTCGCGGGCGATGCCAGTTTGCTGGCGCGTTTTCTGCTGTATCGCACTTACCATGGCAGCGCCATGTCGCCAATCGTTTCAGCTGCCAGCATCGCCGCCTGGGAGGACGAAGCACACGTGATCGACAACCGCCGGCAGTACCGGGAAAAGTTCGATGCCGTGTTGCCCATCCTCCAGCCGGTGCTGGATGTGCAAAGGCCTGACGCCTCGTTCTATCTCTGGGCCCGCACGCCGGGCCCGGATCCGGAATTCGTGCGCGACCTGCTGGCCAGGACGGCGGTGACCACGTTACCAGGAAGCTACGTCGGTCGCTCAGTCCAGGGCGTGAATCCGGGTGAAAACCGCATACGCATCGCTCTGGTTGCACCGCTGGCCGACTGCGTCGAGGCCGCAACACGCATCGCCGGCTTCGTCCGGGAACGCAAGTCCTGATCGGGCGTTGCCTGCTCTGACATCCCTATGCATCGATCTCACCGCCCCTCTTGAACGATACGCCGCAACCGTCCAGCTCACTCAACGTATTCAACGTATTCAACAGACCGACAGGAACATCATGACACTAGATATCCAGACCGCGATCGAACTCGCTTGGGAAAACCGCGCTGAACTCTCGCCCAAAGAAGCGGATGCCGCGAGCCGCGAAGCCGTGGAATCCGTCATCGACGGACTTGATACCGGCCGTCTGCGGGTCGCCGAAAAGATCAACAACGAATGGGTTGTTCACCAGTGGATCAAGAAGGCGGTGCTCTTGTCCTTCCGCCTGAACGACAACGCAGTGATGGGGCAGGCGCCCCTGCAGTATTTCGACAAGGTGCCGCTGAAGTTCGCCGACTACCACGCGACCGGCTTCCAGGCTGGCGGGTACCGCGTCGTCCCGCCCGCCGTCGCCCGCCGCGGCGCCTTTATCGGTCGCAATGTCGTGCTGATGCCCTCTTACGTCAACATCGGTGCCTATGTCGGCGAGGGTACGATGGTTGATACCTGGGCAACGGTCGGATCCTGCGCCCAGATTGGCAAAAACGTCCATCTGTCCGGCGGAGTGGGTATCGGTGGGGTGCTTGAACCGCTGCAGGCCAATCCGACAATTATCGAAGACAACTGCTTCATCGGTGCGCGCTCGGAGGTCGTCGAAGGCGTCATCGTCGAGGAGAACTCCGTGCTGGCCATGGGTGTTTTCCTTTCCCAGAGCACGCGCATTTATGATCGCGAAACCGGCAAGGTCCACTTTGGCCGTGTACCCTCGGGCTCTGTCGTCGTACCTGGTTCGCTGCCGGCGGCCGATGGTTCCCACAGCCTCGCCTGCGCGGTCATCGTCAAGCGCGTGGATGCGCAGACGCGTGCCAAAACCAGCATTAACGACTTGCTGAGGGCCTGATGGCGGATTCCCCTGTACTTGGACTGGTCAGGGACCTGATCGCAGAGCCTTCGGTCACGCCTGACGACCGGCAATGCCAGCAGATCCTGATGCGTCACCTCGCACCCATCGGCTTCACAGCGGAAACATTCGCGGAAGGCGGTGTCACCAATCTGTGGGCACGACGGGGCACCAGCGGACCGCTGCTGGTCTTCGCGGGCCACACCGATGTCGTGCCGCCCGGTCCGCGCGATCAGTGGGACAGCGATCCCTTCGACCCCGTGGTGCGCGATGGCCGCATATTCGGTCGCGGCGCGGCCGACATGAAGAGCTCCATCGCCGCGTTCGTGGTGGCCTGCGAGGAGTACGTCGCGCGGCATCCCGATCACCCGGGCTCGATCGCCCTGCTGATCACCTCCGATGAGGAAGGTCCGGCCGTCCACGGAACGGTTAAAGTCTGCGAGGCGCTCAGCCGTCGCAACGACAAGCTGGATTTTTGTATTGTCGGCGAGCCCACCTCGGTCGACCGCCTGGGAGACGTGATCAAGAACGGCCGCCGCGGTTCGTTATCGGGCCGACTGATCGTTAAAGGGATCCAGGGCCACGTGGCCTACCCACATCTCGCGCGCAATCCGGTGCATCAATGCGCACCGGCACTGTCCGAGCTCTGCGCGATCGAATGGGATGCAGGAAACGAGTACTTTCCGCCAACCACCTTCCAGATCTCGAACATCCACGCCGGTACTGGTGCGACGAACATCATCCCTGGCGAGACGATTGTCGATTTCAACTTCCGCTTCGCCACGTCCAGCACACCGGAGCAACTCAAACAGCGGGTTCATGCGCTGCTCGATGCACACGGATTGACCTACGACCTGCAGTGGTCACTCGGGGGATCGCCCTTTCTGACCCCACGCGGCACCCTCAGCGCCGCGCTGGTTGCGGCCATTGAGGCCGAGACGGGCAGTCGCCCGGAGCTCTCGACCACTGGCGGCACCTCCGACGGCCGCTTTATCACCTCCATTTGTCCCCAGGTGATCGAATTCGGACCGCGCAACGAGACAGCCCACAAGGTCAACGAAAACGTGGCCGTTGCGGATCTGGAGCCACTCAAAAACATTTATCGTCGCACCATCGAGGCGTTGCTCGTCCATGACTGATCTCTTGTCTGACCCGCGTAACGTGCTGAGCACGGTGCGTGACCTGATTCGTTATGGGGTCTCGCGTCTGAACGCCAGCGGGGTGCATTTCGGTCACGGATCTGACAACGCCTGGGACGAAGCGATCTACCTTGTGCTGCATGCATTGCACCTGCCACCGGACCAACTTGATCCATTTCTGGATGCACGCGTGCTGCCCGACGAACGCTCGAGTGCCCTGAAGCTGATTGACCGGCGCTGCGATGAACGGCTTCCCGCGCCCTACCTGACGCACGAAGCCTGGCTGCAGGGATTTCATTTCTACGTTGATCAGCGCGTCATTGTTCCGCGCTCGCCGATCGCCGAGCTTCTCGTGCGCCATGTCGAGCCGTGGATCCGACAACCTGAGGAAGTCAGCAGTGTGCTTGATCTGTGCACAGGATCAGGGTGTCTGGCCATCATTGCCGCGCACGCATTTCCGCAGGCTTTGGTCGACGCCACGGATATCTCTCAGGACGCACTTGACGTCGCGGCCCGCAACGTGGCTGAACACGGTCTCCGGGAGCGCGTTGGGCTTTACCACGGCAGCCTGTTCGAACCACTGCCCGCCGATTCCCGCTATGACCTCATTCTCAGCAATCCTCCCTACGTCAATAGTGAATCCATGGCTACCTTGCCTGAAGAGTATCGCCGCGAACCAGAACTTGCCCTGGCGGGCGGTGTCGACGGTATGGATGTCGTGACTGCGATTCTCGGACGCGCCCCCGAATTCCTGACCGACGAAGGCCTGCTGCTGATCGAAATCGGTCATGAGCGCACTCATTTTGAA
Organism: Burkholderiaceae bacterium; assembly: GCA_020851995.1. Taxonomy (GTDB): domain Bacteria; phylum Pseudomonadota; class Gammaproteobacteria; order Burkholderiales; family Burkholderiaceae_B; genus Zwartia. The sequence continues at coordinate 35,169 of JADZBO010000116.1, read as the reverse complement.
GCCGCTTTTCCCCATCTGGATCCGGTGTGGCTCGATACCGCCGGCGCTTCGGACCAGATCCTGCTTCTGACGCGCGAGCAGTTGCTGTCGTGATTCGTGCAAGCGCACTCACCTTGCGTCGCGGCACCAAGGTACTGCTGGATCAGGCCGACTTCGTGGTGCATCCCGGCGAGCGCGTCGGCTTCGTCGGCAAGAACGGCGCGGGCAAATCCACCCTCTTCGCCCTGTTGCAGCACGAGATCGACGCGGATGCCGGAAATCTCGACATCCCGGCAGGCTGGCGTATCGCCAGCGTTCAGCAGGAAATTGCATCGACCCATGATGCCGCGCGGGAATTCGTCATTGACGGCGATGTCCATCTGCGTCGTCTGCAGGCCGAGCGGGCGGCGCTGGGTGACCATCTGGCGGCCAGCGCCGATGATTCCACCGATCGCCACGGCGTGCGTGTGGCCGAACTGGAAGCTGAACTCATCGAGGCCGGCGCATGGAGCGCCGCTTCGCGCGCCGAACAGCTTCTGGCCGGCCTTGGCTTCACCCCCGATCAGTGGGCCCGACCCGTCGATAGTTTTTCCGGAGGCTGGCGCATGCGGCTGGCGCTTGCCCGCGCCCTGATGGCGCCCTCCGAACTCCTCCTGCTCGACGAGCCAACCAACCACCTTGATCTCGATGCCATGCTGTGGCTTGAACGCTGGCTTGCAGCCTATCAGGGTACCGTGCTGCTCATCTCGCACGACACCGAGTTTCTGGATTCCGTTGCGCAAACCATTCTGCATTTCGACCAGGGAAAGCTGGTGCGCTACCGTGGTGGATATCAGGATTTTGTCGTCGCGCGCGCCGAAAGGCTTCGCCAGTCAAATATTGCCTGGGAGCGGCAGACGCGCGAATCCGCGCGACTGCAATCGTTCATTGATCGGTTCAAAGCCAAAGCCTCCAAAGCCAAGCAGGCGCAAAGCCGGGTCAAGGCGCTGGCACGCATGGAGTTGCTGGCGCCGATCCACGTCGAATCGGGCATCGACATCCGGATCCCCTCGCCTGACAACATGCCGGATCCGCTTCTGGTGCTCGAGGACATGCAGGCAGGGTACCTCAACGATCATGGTGATGCCGTGCCGATTCTGCGCAACATCAACCTGATGGTCAGAGGCGGCGACCGTATTGGCATTCTTGGCGTCAACGGTGCCGGCAAAAGCACTCTGGTCAAAACGCTGGCGGGTCAACTACCAGCGATCGGCGGCGAACGCCGTGCATCGCGCGGGCTCGAAATTGGCTACTTCGCGCAGCACCAGCTCGACATGCTGGACCCTGATGCAACGCCGTTACAACATCTTGCCCGCCTTGCGCCGAACACCCGTGAACAGGAGTTGCGCAATTATCTTGGTGGCTTTGGGTTCGGGGGTGAGCGCGTCACCGACGTCATCGCACCCATGTCCGGGGGCGAAAAAGCGCGACTCGCGCTTGCCCTCATCGTCTGGCAGAAACCCAACCTGCTGCTGCTTGATGAGCCCAGTAATCACCTGGACGTCGAGACACGCGAGGCCCTGACGACCGCACTCGCGGAATTCGGTGGCAGCATGTTGCTCGTATCCCACGATCGCCATTTGCTGCGCACCACCGTCGATAGTTTCTGGATCGTCGCCGATGGCACCGTTCTGCCTTTCGACGGGGATCTTGAAGACTACCGCGATTGGCTGACCGACCGCCAGCAGGCCGCGAGGCGGAGAGACGACGGTCCACGCTCCCCTGGCGAGTCCAACCCGGTGACCGACGCCGATTCAGGAACTGCGCCCCCAGACCGGAAGCAACAAAAACGCGACGAGGCGCAGCAAAGGCAGCGGTTGGCAGCACTGCGCAAGCCACTGCAGGCGCGCGTGGACAAAGTCGAGGCGGAACTTGCCAGAGTTCAGCAGGAACTCCAGGCGCTCGATCACCTGATCGCGAATCCTGATCTTTACACGGACGCCAGGCGCGATGAACGTGTCGCGACCCTGGCCCGACACGGAGAACTCGCCAAGCGCAGCGGTGAACTCGAGGAGGCCTGGCTGGAGTTGCATACAGAACTGGAACAGCTTGAGTCCGTATAACGGACTGAGCCAGGCCGTTCTGAAACTCTGAACGACAAGCAGAGCACGACCTCCTGAATATTTGTACCTCGATTGAATCAAGAGGTCCTGAATATCTAAACCGCGATTGAATCGAAACATCCTGAATATTCAAACCACGATCGAATCAAGAATTCCTGAATATTCAAACTCAGATTGAATCAAGAATTCCTGAATATTTAAACTCTGATTGAATCAAGAATTCCTGAATATTTAAACTCTGATTGAATCAACACATCCTGAATATTCAAACCTCCAGGGAATCAGAATATCTTGAATATCAAACCACGGTGGAGTTTTTTCTATCTGTACATCTGACCGGCGCTTAACTCAGGCAACCAGAAATAGCCACAGCAACCTGACCACTCAGTTCGTTAAGTTTTGTCGCATCGACCAGTCGTTGTCATAAAATGCATGGGTCAGGTTTAAGAGCCGGTAACTTGGCGGTCGTTTCTTACAAAACAGCCGTCCATTTCTCAAATTAATATTTTTTTATCAGGATATGACGTGAAAACCAAAATTTTCAAGTCTCTCTACGCGCAGGTTCTCGCCGCCGTGATAATCGGCGTGTTGCTGGGGTATTTTTACCCCAGCGTTGGCGAAACGATGAAACCACTCGGCGATGGTTTTATCAAACTCATCAAAATGATCATTGCGCCGATCATTTTCTGCACAGTGGTCAGCGGTATCGCCGGCATGGAGAACATGAAAACGGTCGGAAAAACCGGCGGTCTGGCGTTGCTCTATTTTGAGGTTGTCAGCACGATTGCGCTGATCGTGGGATTGATTATTGTCAACGTGGTTGCGCCGGGCGCCGGCATGAACATCGATCCCAGGACAATCGACGTGAAAGCGGTGGCAGCCTACACCGATCCAGGCAAAATGCAGGGCACGGTCGAATTTCTGCTGGCCATTATTCCCAACACAGTGGTCGATGCCTTCGCGAAAGGCGAGATCCTCCAGGTGTTGCTGATCGCGGTCATGTTCGGCTTTTCGCTCCATGCCCTGGGTCAGAAGGGTCGCCTTGTCTTCGATTTCATCGACAAAATCTCTCACGTCTTCTTCAACATGGTCAGCATGATCATGCGCCTGGCACCGATTGGGGCGTTTGGGGCGATGGCATTCACGATTGGCAAGTATGGTGTTGGCACATTGCTGTCGCTTGGCAAACTGATGGCGACGTTCTACCTGACCTGTCTGGTGTTCGTCTTCGTCGTGCTCGGTCTGATCGCCTACTTCCATGGTTTCAGTATCTGGAAGTTCATCAAGTACATCAAGGAAGAGTTGTTGATCGTGCTGGGCACGTCGTCATCCGAGTCCGTGCTGCCGCGGATGCTGGCAAAAATGGAAAACCTCGGCGTCAAGAAATCGGTCGTCGGCCTGGTGATCCCGGCGGGTTACTCGTTCAACCTGGATGGTACGTCGATCTATCTGACTATGGCTGCGGTCTTCATCGCCCAGGCAACCAATACACCGCTCGACATCTATCATCAGGTGACACTGCTGGCCGTCCTGCTGCTCACCTCCAAAGGTGCGGCTGGTGTGACAGGCAGCGGGTTTATCGTTCTTGCGGCAACGTTGTCGGCAGTCGGCGGAGTGCCGGTTGCCGGGCTTGCGCTCATTCTTGGAATTGACCGCTTCATGTCTGAAGCCCGTGCCCTGACCAACCTGGTCGGCAATGGCGTTGCAACGATTGTGGTTGGCAAATGGTGCAATGAACTCGACACCAAACGTCTGAGCGCGCACCTGAACAACGAAACCTTCATCGATGCCAATGAACCTGAATCAGAACTGATCGCCGATGAGGAGGGTGGTATGCCCATACCCGGCGCCATCAAGCGGATTTAGCCAGCGATCACTTCCAGCTTGGCCACACCAAGCGCGAGCGTCTTTTGACCGACGTCCCGGAACTGGATCTGTGCCTGCGCATCCAGTCCGGTGCCTGCCAGGCCGATGATCGTGCCGTCGCCGAACCGCGGATGACGCACGCCCTGCCCGACACGGTATTGCTGGCTCCCGACCATCACCCCGCTGCTTGATGAACGGGGTGCCGCAGGCGCAAAACGGCCCGTTGCGGGACGGGCAAAAGCGTCGGATCCTGAGGCATTCCAGCGAGTTTCCGTGGGCAGAACGCGCGGGATCCCCTGACGCGGCGTAATCCACTTGAGATGCTCATCCGGCACTTCGCCGAGAAACCGTGAACGCATGCAATAACGCGTCTGACCGTGCAGCATCCGGCTTTGCGCCAGGGTGAGATACAGCCTTTCGCGCGCGCGGGTGATCGCAACATACATGAGCCTGCGCTCTTCCTCGAGACCTGTCTGCTCCAGCATGCTGTTTTCGTGCGGAAAAAGCCCTTCCTCCATGCCGGTCATGAAGACCGCGTCGAACTCGAGCCCCTTGGCAGCATGAATCGTCATCAGCTGGATCGCATCCTCGCCTGCTTGCGCCTGATTGTCACCCGCCTCGAGCGAGGCATGCGACAGGAAGGCGGTCAGCGGCGTCATGCCCTCGGATACTTCGATCATCGTTTGCGCATCGGCTGGATCACCCACCTGGCGTGCCACCACCTCGCCAGAGGGCAACCCCAGCATATCGGCTTCAGCAGCAAACGCGGCCGCCGCGTTCACAAGTTCATTCAGGTTTTCGATACGATCTGCGCCCTCACGGTCCAGTTGGTAATGCGCGATCAGCCCGGCCTGATCAATCACATGCTCGACAAGAAACGGCAGCGGCATCGCCCGCGTTTCGTCTGCAAGCCTTTCGATCATTCTGAAAAACTGAGCCAGATTGGATCCGCCCTTGCCAGGTACACGCGCCACCGCGCCCGCAAGGCTCGTGTCATACGTGCGTGCCTGATCGCCCAATTGCTCCAGGGTCCGCGCACCAATTCCGCGCGGCGGAAAATTGACGACCCTCATCCAGGAAGTATCGTCATTGATATTGGCCATCAGTCGCAGGTAGGCAAGCGCGTGCTTGATTTCCTGGCGTTCGAAGAACCGCAGACCCCCGTAGACTTTGTAGGCGATGCCCGACGAAAACAGCGCATGCTCGATCACCCGTGACTGCGCATTGCTGCGATAGAGCACAGCGATCTCATGACGCTCCCGCCCCTCGTTGACCAGTGCCCGGATCTCTTCGACGATCCATTGTGCCTCGGCCTGATCCGTGGGTTGTTCGATCACGCGGATCTGCTCGCCGGCGTCCTGTTCGGTCCAGAGGTTTTTGCCCAGGCGACCATCGTTGTGACTGATCAGCGCGTTGGCCGCATCCAGAATATGACCGAATGATCGATAGTTTTGCTCCAGGCGGATCACCTTGCCTTGGGCGTATTCGCGCTCGAAATCCGCCATATTGCCGACGTTGGCGCCGCGAAATGCATAAATCGACTGATCATCGTCGCCAACGGCGAATATCGCCGCGCCGCCACCCGCGAGCAAGCGCAGCCAGCGGTATTGCAATACGTTGGTATCCTGAAATTCATCGACCAGGATATGGCGGAAACGGCGCTGATAATGCGTGCGTATTGGCTCATTACGCGACAGCAACTCGTATGCGCGCAGCAGCAGCTCGGCAAAATCGACGACGCCCTCGCGTTGGCACTGTGCCTCGTAGAGAGCATAAATCTCGACCATGCGACGCCGGAAGCTGTCATGCGCCTCGACATCGCCCGGGCGTAGGCCTTCTTCCTTGGATCCGTTGATGAACCGCTGGACATCACGCGGAGGATACTTCTCGTCGTCGACACCATTTGCCTTGAGCAAGCGCTTGATCGCAGCGAGTTGGTCAGCGGAATCGAGGATCTGGAACGACTGCGGCAGGCCGGCATCACGAAAATGCGCGCGCAGCAACCGATTACACAGGCCGTGGAAGGTACCGACCCACATGGCGCGGGTGTCGATCGGCATGATCGCGCCGATGCGCCCCATCATTTCACGGGCGGCCTTGTTGGTGAAAGTGACTGCGAGAATACCCAGCGGGCTGGTGTATCCGGATTGGATCAGCCAGGCGATACGCGTCGTGAGCACCCGCGTCTTGCCGCTACCGGCACCGGCCAGCACCAGGGCATGAGAGGGCTCAAGAGTAACGGCTTGTCGTTGGGGCGGATTGAGCTTTTCGATCATGCCGCATAGCGGCGCAGGCGAAGCGCGAACTCCTCAAGGCTGGCAATGCCGCTCTGTTGAGCACGTTGGCACCAGGCCTGGAGGTCATGGAGAAGCTGCTCGCTGCTCGCGCTGGAGCTTTCCCAGAGGCTCGTCAGTTCATGGCGCATCTGCACCATGGTCGACAGCGCTTTTGTCCGGGATAAGGCCTGATCGATCCGTGCGCGCTCCGCCGGTGCGAGAGTTTCGTCACCGCGACCCAGCCAGTGGGCGGCGGCCTCAAGCTCGCTGGCGTGCTGGATGCTGCGGCTGGACCTGAGCCGCTCCAGTTCGAGCTCGCAGGCCTTGCGCATGATGCTGGTGTAGCGCGCGAGTATTTCATACCGATGGGCAATCACGCCCTGGAGCGTGCGCAGATCCACCCCGGGTTTTCCGCTTGCTTCAAGCCGCAGGCGCGGCGCGACCTTCTTGACTTTGGCAAGACCGAGAGCTTTCAGAAGGCAAATATAGGCCCAGCCAATGTCTATTTCATACCACTTGCTGGAGAATTTGGCAGAGGTGCCAAACGCATGATGATTATTGTGGAGTTCTTCGCCCCCGATCACGATACCCCAGGGGAACACGTTGGTGCTGGTATCGGGGCTGGCGAAGTTGCGGTAACCCCAGTAGTGTCCGATTCCGTTGACCACCCCGGCGGCCCAGAACGGGATCCATGCCATCTGCACGGCCCAGACGGTCAGGCCAATGGCGCCGAACAGTGTCAGGTCGATCGCGAGCATGATCAGGATGCCCAATGCACTGTGACGGGAATACAGATTGCGCTCAAGCCAGTCATCTGGCGTCCCATGGCCGAACTTGGAAATGGTCTCGGCGTTTTTCGATTCATCGCGATAGAGTTCCGCGCCCCGGAACATCACCCGGCCAATGCCGTAAATCATCGGGGAGTGCGGATCGCCCTGTCGTTCGCAGCGCGCATGGTGTTTACGGTGAATCGCGACCCACTCCCTGGTCACCATGCCGGTGGTGAGCCAGAGCCAGAATCGGTAGAAATGCATCACTGCGGGGTGCAGATCGAGTCCCCGGTGCGCCTGGCTGCGATGCAGGAAGATGGTGACGCCGGTGATGGTGATATGCGTCACCACCAGAGTAAAGATGACGATAACGTACCAGGGTGCCTGCATCAGGCCGCCAGCGGCAAAAGTCAGAAGTGCATTCATGGACAAAGCGGATACTCACTGATAACGAAGAATAGGCACTACGGATTTTACCGCACGCATCGCGCGCGCGAAACCATTCTCTGCGAGATGATGACGCCAGGCTGGCGAAAATCCCAAGGCGAAAATCGCCCTGCGACGCGCCGGGGCTCCAAACCGTCACCCACGGCCGCCTGGGCGGAATCGGCCTCCCGAGGCGATCGCCCGGCAAGCCACGAGCCGGGTCACCTGCCTGGCGTTGCGAGCCCGCAAACTCAAGCGACCAGCTTCAGGCGCACCATCTAATCCTGCGGTCCGGAGGATTCCCCCTTCGGGATCGCAGTGGGTGTCGCCCGCTTTCGGGCAGGTTTGGGTATTGATGCGGGCGCAGGCTCCATCGCGGAGCCAGACACTTTCGCAGGGCCAGGGTCAATCATGGAGCCGGACTCCTTCACGCTCGTGGACTTCTTTGCGCTTCTGGGTTCCAGCGCGTGTCTGGACGCCCTCGCCTCCTTGAGTCGTCCAGCGCGCGCGCTCGGTGTCGCCGCCTTTGGCTTGACATAGGTGGTCACTGGGCGAGCCATATCGGTGGTTTCAGAATTGTCGGCAGCTTCCGGGTTGCTGGCCGCTTCAGCATTGACGAAGGCTTCTGAATTGTGGACATTTTCAGAATTGTCCACGGTTTCTGCCGCTACCGGGCTGTCAACCAGGTCGAAGGATCGGACGGCTTCTAAAGGTTCTAAGGGTTCTACAGGTTCCAAGGGTTCTACAGGTTCCAAGGGTTCTGGGGCTTTGACGGGTTCAACGGAATCTACCGAATCAGAACCCGCAGCCGGCTCAACCCCGGACAGCGCCAGATTTTCGCCGCTTGCCGTGGCAGCCCGATCGTCCATCGGCACAAGGACGGCATCGTCCGAAGAGCGGATTGTCTTCTCATCATCTGCGGCTGCAGGCTTGGTCGATTTCCGAACACGGTCCAGAACCGCAGCGAAAAATCCATCCGTGCCGTGGACATCCGGCCGCAGTTTCAGATAAGGACCTTCGATTTGCAGCGGCGTGCGCGCAGCCAGAATCGGCGCTGCGTTGACCAATTCGAACTCGGGATGCGTCGCGAGAAACCGCTCGACTTGCGCCTCGTTTTCTTCCGGCAGGATGCTGCAGGTGGCATAAACGAGGCGACCGCCCGGTGCGACACAACGCGCCGCACTGGAGAGAATCCGTGCCTGCAGCGCGGTCAGTTCGACCAAACTCTGCTGATTCTGGCGCCATTTCAAATCCGGGTTGCGGCGCAAGGTCCCGATGCCGCTACACGGCGCATCCACCAGCACGCGCTGCGCCTTGCCTGCCAGTCGGCGCACCCGCGCGTCGTTCTCATGCTCGATCGCCACCGGATTGATGTTGGACAAGCCACTGCGCGCAAAACGCGGCTTGGCCCGCGCCAGGCGCGCTGCCGAAACGTCAAAAGCATAAAGACGCCCGGTCGAGCGCATCAGCGCCCCGAGCAACAAGGTCTTGCCGCCGGCGCCAGCGCAAAAATCGATCACCATTTCGCCGCGACGGGGTGCCACCAGCAAAGCCAGCAACTGGCTGCCCTCGTCCTGTACCTCGATGAGTCCGTGTTCGAACTGGTGCCATTTGTTCATCGCTGGGCGCCCGCGCAGACGAATCCCCCAGGGGGAATACGGCGTCGCCACAGGTGACCAGCGCACGCCATTGCCACGCGCGAGATCCGCGACCATCTCGTCACGATCGGCCTTCATCGGATTGACACGGATATCCAGGGATGCCGGTTGATTCAGCGCGGTGAGCAATGACTCGACGTTCGGTAAATCCCTGACGCGATCGAACAACCAGTCCGGAGTGCTTGACCGCACAGGCAGAGAGAGCGATGTGGAATCGATCTGCAGGACGCGGTCCAGCCAGGCCTGCTCGCCGGCATCGAGTGCCGCGTCAATGCGCTCGCGCCCAAGCGTCGACCAGAGTCCCAGAATCGCCAGCCGGCGGGTGGCAGGCCCGACACCGCTTTCGGCAAACTGGCGATAACGGCGCAAGTGGCGCAGGATGTCGTACACCGCCTCGGCGACTTCGCCACGGTCGCGCACACCCATCGCCGGATGTGCCCGCAACCAGTGGGAAACCACCGAATCGGCAGCGAACTGCCAGGTCACGACTTCGTCGAGCACCTGGCGCACTTGTTCAATCCGACCTCCCGAGCCTGGCGGTCGACCCGCCGATGATTTGTCCGTGCGCGGTCTGGCGCTTTCGGCGCGTTTGTCCGAGGATCGATGCACTGTCATGCGAGCTACTCCAGAAAAAACAGGCGGCTCTCAACGCCATCGACGACGACACGGTTGTCCGCAGTCAGGTGAACCCGCCCTTGTGCCAACCAGGTGGCGACGCGGGGGTAAATAAGATGCTCGACAGCGAGCAGACGACGGGCCAGGGTTTCCGCTCGATCGTTCGCCAGGACCGGCACCACGCCCTGGGCAATGATCGGACCGTGATCGAGCAGCGGTGTCACGAAATGCACGGTGCATCCGTGAACCTGAACACCCGTCGCCAGAGCCTGCGCGTGGGTGTGGAGCCCGGGAAATGCAGGCAAAAGCGATGGATGAATATTGACCAGTCGGCCTGCAAAATGCTGCACGAATCCGGGCGTCAGCACCCGCATGAAACCGGCAAGCAGAACGAAATCGGGGGCATGCCGGTCGATTTCCGCCGCCAGCGCGGCGTCAAAGGCCTCACGGCTTGGATAGTCGCCATGGGCGATCGCCCGGGCAGGAACCCCGGCCGATTGCGCCCAGGCGATCCCCGGGGCTTCCCTGCGGCTGGAAATGACGGCGGCAACCTCGGCCGGACACTGCCCGCCGCGGCAGGCGGTCACGATGGCCTGCATATTGGAACCGCGCCCGGAGATGAGAATTACGATGCGAGGACGTGAAAAAGAAGGATCTGGCATGGTATTCCGGGTTCTATGCAGCCGAAATTGTAAACTGTCGCCCGTGGAACCCTTACTACGCATTCACCGGGACCCTCCTGCGGATCCCCAACGACCGGAATCAGCCCTTTCAATCGGCAATTTCGACGGTGTACATCTTGGCCACCAGGCCATGCTGCAAACCGTCTGCGCCGAGGCGGCGGAGCGCGGTCTCACGCCCGCTGTACTGACCTTTGCGCCGCACCCGCGTGAGTATTTCGCGCGCATCACGCACCGGCCCGAACTGAGTCCGACCCAAATCACCGGGCTGCGCGACAAGATCTCGGCTCTTGCCGATACCGGGGTGCGCAGCATCCTGCTCGCGCGGTTCAATCGGTCGCTCGCCGATATGGCGCCCGAGGATTTTGTCGAAACGCTCCTGATCGGCGCCCTGCGCACGCGCTGGCTGCTGGTCGGCGAGGACTTCCGCTTCGGTCGCAAGCGTGCCGGCGATGTCGAGCTGCTACGCGCCATCGGCTTGCGCCATGGTCTCGAGGTCCGTACCCTCGCCGATATCCGCGATATGGCCGGTCATCGTATCTCCAGTTCTGCCGTGCGCGCCGCCCTGGCGATGGGGAACATGGATCATGCTGCCGAGTTGCTCGGGCGACGCTACGCCATGACAGGCCACGTCATCCACGGCAGAAAACTCGGGCGCACGCTCGGCATCCCGACACTTAACATGCGTGTCACGCGTCGCTGCGCCGCGCGCTCAGGGATCTATGTCGTGCGTGTGCTGGGCCTGGGCGCCCTTCCCCTGCCAGGCATCGCCAGCCTTGGTGTCCGCCCCACCGTCGAGGACAACGGCCGCATCCTGCTCGAAACCCACCTTCTGGATACTACGACAGACGCGTACGGTAAACTGGTGCGCGTCGAATTCCTGCAACATGTCCGGGACGAAGAAAAGTTTCCGGATCTCCCAACCCTGACCGCCGCCATGCACGCCGATGCTCAGCATGCGCGTGCCTACTTTGCGCTTCATGGACTACAAGAAAACTCTCAATCTGCCTGACACGCCGTTCCCGATGCGTGGCGACCTTCCCAAACGCGAACCTGCCTGGGTTCAGCAATGGAAGGAAAAGGGTGTCTATCAGGCGATTCGCCAGGCAAGCAGCGGCCGCCCCCGGTTCACGCTGCACGATGGTCCACCCTACGCGAACGGCGATATTCACATTGGCCACGCGGTCAACAAGATCCTCAAGGACATCATCGTCAAGAGCCGCAACATGGCGGGTTTTGACGCGGCCTATGTGCCCGGTTGGGATTGCCATGGCATGCCGATCGAGATCCAGATCGAAAAGAAGTACGGCAAGCATTTGCCGGTTGCCGAGGTGCAGGCCAAGGCCAGAGCCTATGCGCATGAGCAGATTGCGCGGCAAAAGAAGGATTTCGAGCGACTCGGCGTGCTGGGCGACTGGGACAAGCCCTACCTGACGATGAATTTCGCCAACGAGGCCAACGAGCTTCGCGCCCTGGGCACGATTCTGCAAAAGGGTTATGTCTACCGCGGGCTCAAACCCGTGAACTGGTGTTTTGACTGTGGCTCGGCGCTCGCGGAAGCGGAGGTCGAATACGCCGATCGCAAGGATCCTGCGATCCATGTCGCTTTCCCGTTCAGCGATCAGGCTGCGCTGGCAGGTGCGTTCGGCGTTGAATCGGTTGGCCCCGGAGCGATCGTCATCTGGACTACCACGCCCTGGACCATTCCGGCGAATCAGGCGCTCAACGTTCATCCCGAGTTCGAATACGCTCTGGTGCGTGTGACCCCGGCGCCGGCCTTTGGTGCTCTGCTGATCATTGCCGCGGATCGGGTCGAGGCCTGCCTGGCGGACTGGGGACTTCAAGGCGAGATCATCGCCCGCTGCAGCGGTCAGGCACTGAGCCTGATCCCGTTTCGCCATCCGTTGTCGGGATTCGATGCGGGATACGACCGTGTTTCGCCGATCTATCTCGGTGATTACGTCACGCTCGACACAGGTACAGGCGTTGTGCACTCGGCACCGGCCTATGGCATCGAAGACTTCAATTCCTGCAAAGCGCACGGGATGCGCGATGCCGATATCCTCAGCCCGGTCATGGGTGATGGCCGTTACGCGGCTGGTTTGCCAGGGTTCGGCGGCCTGACGATCTGGGAGGCCAATCCGCGCATCGTGCAGGCATTGCAAGACTCCGGCACCCTGCTCAAGACCGAACCACTTTCGCACAGTTACATGCACTGCTGGCGGCACAAGACGCCGATCATCTACCGCGCGACCAGCCAGTGGTTCGCCGGGATGGATATCACGCCAGCCGGCGACGGCCCGACGCTGCGCCAAAGCGCACTCGCAGCCATTGAGGCCACTGCGTTCTATCCGGCCTGGGGTCGCGCGCGTCTTCACGCAATGATCGCCAATCGCCCGGACTGGACCTTATCGAGGCAACGGCAGTGGGGCGTCCCGATGGCGTTCTTTGTTCACAAGGAAACCGGCGCTTTGCATCCCGACACTCCGCGCCTGCTCGAAGAGGTGGCGCGTCTCGTCGAAACTGGCGGCATTGAGGCTTGGCAATCGCTCGATCCAGCGGAACTGTTGGGTGCCGATGCGGCGCAGTACGAAAAGAATCGTGACACTCTGGACGTCTGGTTCGATTCCGGCACGACGCACGCGACCGTTCTGGGCGGTCCTGACAACTGCGCACACGGAAGCCACGCGGACAACACCGCCTGGCCAGCCGACATGTACCTCGAGGGTTCGGACCAGCATCGGGGATGGTTTCACTCTTCCCTGCTGACAGGATGCATGATGTACGGGCGCGCGCCCTACAACAGCCTGCTCACGCACGGATTCGTCGTCGACGGCGCGGGCCGCAAGATGAGCAAATCCGTGGGCAACGTGATTGCGCCGCAAAAGGTTTCCGACTCGCTCGGCGCGGAAATCCTGCGCCTTTGGGTGGCGAGCACCGATTACTCTGGCGAACTGTCGATTTCCGATGAAATTCTCAAGCGCGTCGTCGAGGGATATCGCCGGGTTCGCAACACACTGCGTTTCCTGCTGGCAAATCTGGCGGATTTCAATCCCGCGCGCGATCACCTTGACGATGCGCAGATGCTGGAAATCGACCGATATGCGCTGGCCATGACCGGACAAATGCAAGCCGAAGTCGTCGCCTGCTACGACCGCTATGATTTTCATCCCGCAATGGCGCGGCTGCAAACCTTCTGTTCCGAAGACCTTGGTGCGTTCTATCTGGATGTCCTGAAAGACAGGCTCTACACCTCGGCACCCCATAGCGCGGCCCGCCGTTCGGCCCAGACCGCCCTGCTCCACATCACGCAAACCTTGCTGAAACTCCTGGCACCGGTGCTGTCCTTCACCACCGAGGAAGCCTGGGCGATACTGTGCGGAACAACGCTGGCGTCGACACCCTCAGCGGGCAACGTCACAATCTTCACCGAGGTGTACCAACCGCAACCGGTGCAGCCGGACGCAGCGCTGCTGCTGTCGCGCTGGGCTCGCCTGCGTGAGATTCGCGGGCTTGTCACGCGCAAGCTCGAAGATCTTCGCAGCGCCGGTAGTATCGGGGCCTCGCTGCAAGGCGAGGCGGATCTTCGCGCGAACGGCGACGATCTCGCACTGCTGCGCAGCGTCGCAGAACAATTGCCTTTTATCTTCATCGTGTCGCGCGCCACAGTGCATGAAGGTACAGGCGATCTCGAAATCGGGATCGCCGCTTCGACGCACCAGAAATGCGAACGTTGCTGGCACTACAAGGACGATGTCGGGCATCACGCGGAACACCCGCAAATTTGCGGACGTTGCGTCACGAACCTTGCGCAGGCCGCAGCCGAAAGCGGTTACTGACATGGGTTCACAGGCTGCGGTGCAACCGGCGCGGGACGCGCACCCTGGCCTGACGAGGTGGATCGCAATTGCCCTGATCGTAGTGGTCGCCGACCAGGCGACCAAACTCGGTTTTGACGCGACGCTGCGATATGGACAGCGCGTTGCCGTGTTGCCCTTCTTCGACTTCACTCTGCTCTACAACACCGGTGCGGCATTCAGCTTTCTGGCGGATGCTGCAGGATGGCAGCGCTGGTTTTTCACGTTCCTCGGGTTGGGTGCGGTGGTCGTGATCACGATGCTGATGCGATCGCACCGGAATGAACCCCGGTTTCTCGCAGCCCTTGCCCTGATCCTTGGCGGAGCGGTGGGCAACGTCATCGATCGGGTTGCCTATGGCCACGTCATCGATTTCCTGCTGTTCTACTGGGGCGACTGGTATTTCCCGGCGTTTAACCTGGCAGACTCGGCCATCACGCTCGGTGCTATTCTGCTCATCCTTGATGAACTTTTGAAAATGCGGGGCTCGCATGCACGACCTTCGTGACAGACGCATTGTTCTGGGCTTGAGCGGTGGCATCGCCTGCTACAAGTCCGCAGAGCTTGTGCGCAGGATGATCGAACAAGGCGCCACCGTCGACGTCGTCATGACCGACGCCGCGACCCACTTCATCACTCCGGTGACCATGCAGGCGTTATCCGGACGCCCCGTCTTTGTCGACGCCTGGGACGCCCGCGTGCCCAACAACATGGCGCATATTGACCTGACGCGCGGCGCCGACGCGATTTTGGTTGCGCCAGCGTCGGCCGACTTCATGGCCAAACTGGTTCAGGGCCGGGCCGACGATCTCCTGTCCACATTGTGTCTCGCGCGTGCCTGCCCTTTGCTGGTTGCCCCTGCCATGAACCGCGAGATGTGGGGATCAGCGCCCACCCAGCGCAACGTGACGCAGTTGTCCGCCGATGGGGTCGTCATCCTGGGGCCTGGATCCGGTAGCCAGGCCTGTGGCGAAACCGGTGACGGGCGGATGCTCGAACCGCATCAGTTGCTTGCCGAATTGATCGCGTTTTTCCAACCCAAGTCACTCTCAGGAAGGCGCGTACTGATGACTGCCGGCCCCACCATCGAACCCATCGACCCGGTGCGCGTCATCACCAATCGCTCGTCCGGGAAAACTGGCTATGCGATCGCACGAGCCGCCTGGGAGGCCGGGGCACAAGTGACCCTGGTGTCCGGGCCCACCGCACTCGCGGTACCCTACGGCGTCACCCGAATCGGAGTTGAATCGGCGCGGCAAATGTACGACGCGGTGCTGGCAGCTGCGCCCGACAGCGACGTTTTCATCTCGGTTGCCGCGGTCGCTGACTGGCGTGTGGCGAACATCGCCTCGGACAAGATCAAGAAAGACGATCACCAGCCCCCCGCGCTCGAGTTTGTCGCCAATCCGGACATTCTCGCCACTGTCGCGGCTTTGCCTGATGGGCCCTGGTGCGTTGGTTTCGCCGCAGAGACACAGTTGCTATCGAAGTTTGCACACGAAAAGCGTCTGCGCAAAGGAATCCCGATGCTCGTGGGTAACCTTGCCCAGCATGTCATGGATGCCGACGAGACGACGGTTTCCATCTTCGACGATACCGGCGAGCACCCAATCGCGCCGGGCACCAAGTACGATGTCGCGCGGCTGATTGTGCAGGCCATCGCGAAGCGCCTCCCTGCCCGGCGCCGTTGAGAAGAATGGCCGGGATGGAAGCGCTGGTAGACCAGGCCGCGGAGTTTATCCGGTCAAACGCTTTTTGGGCCGGCCCAATCGTATTTCTGCTCACGTTCGGTGAATCCATGCTGGTTCTGGGAGTCCTGGTTCCCGCTACCGCATTGCTGCTGATGACAGGCGGGTTGATCGGCAGTGGCAACCTTCCCATTCTGCCGATTTTGCTCTGGGGCTACGCCGGCGCGATCCTGGGTGATCTGCTATCTTTCTGGATCGGTAAATGGCTGGGGCCGAGCGTTCTGCGCTGGCGGATTCTCAAGCGCCACCGCACCACAGTAGCCAGAGCAAGGCTTTTTTTCTACCGGTATGGGTTCTTTGCCGTCCTGGTCGGGCGATTTCTCGGGCCGATGCGCTGCACCGTTCCGACTGTGGCCGGCGTGATGGGCATGCCCGAGCTTCGGTTTCAGGCAGCCAATGTGCTCTCAGCGATTATCTGGGTTCCCGCGTTGCTGGCACCGGGTTTTCTCGCTGTGCGCAGTGTCGATGCGGCGCTGCAGTCTCCGCGCGTGATGGTCTACGGCATCGCGGCGCTTTGCGTCGGGATCGGACTGACCACGGTGCTGATCATCTCTCGCAGGAAGACTCCGCAAGAGCGGCGCCATCGCCCCGACCGTCACCGAGCGTCACCCCACTCAACGCCCCCCGGACCTGTCAAGCATGAAAAACGTTGAACTTAAAATCCTCGATGCGCGGATGCGCGAGCATATTCCCGCCTACGCGACCGCGGGCTCTGCCGGCCTCGATCTGCGTGCCTGCCTTGACGAATCACTGGTGATCGAACCCGGAACAACACATCTGATACCCACGGGCCTCGCAATTCATGTTGCGGATCCGGGCTATGCCGCGGTCATTCTGCCGCGCTCAGGCCTGGGTCACAAACACGGCATCGTGCTGGGCAATCTCGTAGGATTGATCGACTCCGACTATCAGGGCCCGCTCATGGTTTCCGCCTGGAACCGCGGCGCCAGCCCCTACACGCTGCAGCCATTCGAGCGCCTCGCACAGTTGGTGGTGCTTCCCGTTGCACAGGTGCAGTTCAGCATCGTCGCCGAGTTTGAGCAATCGGACCGTGGTGCAGGCGGCTTCGGGAGCACTGGCAAGGGATGAACCTGCCATGGTTCGTTGCTGCGCACCACCTGCCAGTATGGCTCAGTTCTGGCCGTAGGCGAACTTGCCGTCCTTGATGGTCGCCATCACGCGCGCGCGTTCATCGAAGCCCTGATGGTCGCTGGGACTGATGTTCAGTACGCCATTGGGGACGGTCAGGTCGCGCGTGCTCTCGATTGCATCGCGCAAGGCTGCACGAAACTCAGGGGTGCCCGGCTTGGCACCGCTCTTGAGTGCGCGGCCGACTGCCGAATCGAGCAGCATCCACGCTCCCCACGCGTCACCCGCGAACTGGGTCAGCGTATTCGGACCATAACGTGCCTCGTAGCGATCGGCGAACTCCAGCGCCACTTTGCGGGCAGCATGGTTGGCTGGCAGCTCCCTGGCCACGACACCGGGTCCGGTGGGAAACAAGGTGCCCTCGACATCCTTGCCACCGACTTGCAGAAACTCCAGCGTACCGATTCCATGTGTCTGATAGATCAGACCTTTGTATCCTCGACCCACCAGTGTCTTCTGTGGCAGCGCCGCTGGCGTTCCTGAACCGGCAATCAGCACGGCATCCGGCTTGGCGACGATCAGCTTGAGAACCTGCCCGGTCACGGACTGATCGTTGCGCTGGAATGTTTCCTGCGCGACGATTTTCGGGTTATCGCCCGCCGCCGCCGCGAACTCCTTCGCCCAGCCTTCGCCATAGGAGTCCGCAAAGCCAATCACGCCGACCGTTTTGATCCCGCGCCGCCGCATATCTTCAACCAGCGCGCCGGCCATGAGCGCATCGTTCTGCGGCAATTTGAATGCCCAACGGCGCTTCGGGTCACCCGCGGGCGTCACGATTGAGGCAGATGCAGCCAGTGCCACCATGGGCGTACCGGTCTCCTGCAGGACATCAAGAGCCGCGAGAGCAGCAGGCGTTACGTTCGGCCCGACAATGGCGTCGACCTTGTTTTCCGAGGTCAGTTTGCGGAAGTTCTTGACTGCGGTGCTGACATCGGTGCCATCGTCCAGAATGACATACTTTGCCGGTTGGCCGCCCAGAGTATCCGGCCATAGCCGAATTGCGTTCATGGACTGTGTCCCGATGGACGCAGCAGGCCCGGTGGTCGAGAGATCAACACCAATCGTAATGTCGGCATGCGCACCAAACGCCATGATCGCAAGTGCCATCGCAGCGGCCAGCCTGAGTTTCGTCTTCATGCGTGGTTCCTTTTCAAGTGACTTTTGCTTACTGAGGCGTCACACAAGTGGCACCCTGAGGCTTGCCTTGCCCCGATAAGGATTCGGCAATCAGCGCGGCAAGACGCTGAACGTTCTTCTGCTGACCCAGCACGAGCGGGGCGACGCCGACTCCGACCGTTTCCTGAAGTCGGGCGAAGCATGTCACCTGCTTTTTGGTTCCGCCAAATCGCACGCGCCATACCGCCTCAAGCGCGACCTGTTGACCAGGCACCAGGTCAAAACGCTGAACATCTACCTGCACGACGGACACTTCGGGGTCGCGCATACCGGGTGTCAGATTTTGCACTGGCGGCATTCCGAGTTGCTTGGTGAGCTCCAGGGCGAGTGCCGTGCGCAGATGACCGCCTAGCGGCGCAGACCAGAGATCATTGGCGAGCAGCAGAATTCGGCCGTCGGTCTGTTGGACCGCCAGTTCCGCATGATCGACCTCTGGCGGAACGAAGACTTCAGCCAGAGCATAGGGACCAACCTTGGCCACAAGCGGCGTCGCGACACCCTGCGGGAGCGGGGGACTGAGCGTGTAATTCACGGGTGGTGCGCTGGAGCAACCGACCAGCGCCGCCAACCATGTCAACAACAGCCATCTGGTTGGTCTCATTATTTTGTTGCTCCGAGATTTTCACGTGAATAAGACTGTGTCTTGCGTCCCAAAATGACCGAATCAGGCTGCTTTTGGAGCGCGTCCGTCAACCCGCGCAGCGATTGCAGCGCACGCTTCATGTCATCCAGCACCTGCTCCGTATCCGCTGGCAACGGGCTGCCAGGAGCCACCAGAGCATCCAGGTTCTTGAAAGTCTTCTCGAATTGCGCCAGCGATGCGGCGAGATTGGGCACGACGTTTTTATCCAGGCTTGCGCTGAGCAACTTGACCTGTTTGAGCATACCGTTGAGCTCCTGGCCAATTTCCTCGTAGGGAATCTTGTCCAGACGCGAAGCGATATTGGCGAGGTGCGCCTGTATCTTGTTGAGGTCGTCCGAAACCACCGTTGCGATTTCAAATGGAAACACCGCTTTCGGCGGCGGGTCCAGTTTTGCCGCCTTCGGCAATTCCTCGAGCGCAATGTACAACTGGCCAGTCAGCAAGTTCGCCGTACGAAGTTCCGCGCGCAACCCGCGCATCGACATCCGCACGAGCGTCGCCGCCCACTGCTCCGTAGACTGGTTGTTCATCAAAATCTGCGAATAGATGGGACCCAATCGCTCGGGATAGAGCGTTGCCTCGACACGCGTATAGAACTTAGCCAGCTTCGGGTCGAAATCAAGATCGACCTTGTTGATGATGCCCAGGTCGGTTCCGGCGAAATCAATCGGGGAGCCAACTTTGAGACCGCGCGCATTCTGGTAGAACCGCATTACGACCGGCAGTGCAACGCCCTCGGGTACAAGCGCGGCCGCCGAACGAGACTCGTACAGCTTGAACACCTGCCCCGTCGGAAGCGGATCACGATTGCTCCCGAAACTTCCGAAAGCCAGGCCACCCGCCAGAATCGTCGCGACCGACTGTGTGCTGACCTTCACGCCATCGGCGCCAACGCTGATGTCGATGCCGCTTTCATTCCAGAACCGCGTGCTGGCGTCGACAAACTTGTCATAAGGCGCATCGATGAACACCTCCAGATCGACATGATTACCCAGAGCATCAAGCTTGTATGCGGTCACCATCCCTACCTGGATGCGGCGGTAGTACACCGGCGCGCCTGCACCCAGCGAAGCAAGATCGGGCGAGGTCAGGAGAAAGCGCGTGCCAGGCCTGTCGTTATGAATCGGCGGCGGCGATTCCAGTCCTATGAATCGTCTTTTTTTCGCCTTGGCGCTCAGGTCCGTCACATCGGTGTCCGCAGCAATGTAGACGCCGGAGAACAATGTCGAGATACCCGACACGCCGCCATAACCGATTCGGGGCTTGACCGCCCAGAATGAAGTGCCCTCATTGGCCAGCGCCTCGGCGTCCTTGCTCAGTTCCGCATCCACAAGTACAGCATCGCGTTTTTCGCTCAGCCGGATGTCTTTTACTGTCCCAATGACAACGTCTCGGTAACGAATTTGCGTTTTACCTGCTTCCAGACCAGACGCTGTCTGAAACGAAATCGTGATTTTGGGACCTTGCCGCGACCAGGCGTGCCAGACAATCGACAAACCCACCAGCGCGGCGACGACCGGAACGAGCCAGACCCATCCGATGCTGCGGCGCGCTTTGCGCGTCACGCGTGGGGTGGGCAACCCGGACTGCGGGCTGGAGTGCTCTGACATGCGATCCGCTCCTGAAGGCTGGAACCTGAAATAGGGATAAATTTAACCAGGCGTGATGTTAGCGCGTTGTGCCGGCAAGTGTCGCCGGTGCCCAGCCCGACGCCAGGCAAGTCGGGGATCAAACCCCATCGCCGCGAGCATTGTCAGGATGACCACGCAACCAAACGCGGCTGCCCCGCCGCTCGGCTTGATGGTCAGCAGGTTTCCAAACTGGCCAAGCGCGGAGAGCAGGATGACGACGAAAACGTCGAGCATTGACCACTGACCAATGAATTCCACGACCTTGTACATTTGGGTTCGTTGTTTGAGTTGCGAAGGCGAGCGAACCTGCGCCATGTAAACCAGCACGCTGAGCGCCACGATCTTGAAAATAGGCACCGCGACCGAGGCAATGAACACCACCAGCGCGATGTCCCAGGAGCCCATGCCCCAGAGTTCGATGACACCACCCAGGATCGTGTGCGCCGATGCGCCGCCAATGGAGGCAATTTCCATGATGGGCAGCAGATTCGCCGGCAGATACATGATGCAGGCGCCGAGAATCAGCGCCCAGGTTCTGGAAAAGAGTGCTGGCGATGGCGGCGATGGCGCCTTTTCGACCGGCGCATCCAAACCGAGATCGTGCGCCATGCAGAGCAACTTATGCGAATTCAGGCCGGTCAGCATGGTGATCAGCACTGCCAGCGCCGCAGTGGCGAATAGCCCGACACCGGGCACCAGCGAGGCAAGTCCTGCCAGTTTGACCACAGCGACCAGAACGCCCATCAGGAATACCGGAACCATGCACCAGGGCGTGAGCGCATCAAGCAGGCGCAGGCAACCAGCAAAAAAAAGCGGTAACCGGCCAAAGGCCATGGCACCCAGAATCCAGAGAAGCAGGCACAAATGAACCAATGGCAGCATAAACCCGGCCGCGAATGTCATCACCGCGACCTCCGGGTAGCCGGATTCCCACGTCACCCGCACGGCATCGATCAGGGATGCCTCCTGGCCCTTGCCCTGAACAAACAGTGTGACTTCGGGATAAGCGTTGGCCAGCGCGAACACGATCAACGCGCTCAGGATGATCGCCAGCCACTCGCCCGCCGAAAACCTGCTGTAGGACTCAAGAACTGAATCACAGCGCGTACATCGTGCTGACTCCCCCGGCCCAAGCGCAACGCGCCTGTAAACTGCGCCGCAGTGATGACAGGCCAACTCATGCACTGCGGTTTCCATCAGTGAACCAACTCGGCTTCCTGGTCAGAGCCGGCATTGCTGCCCTGGCTGCCCGTGGCTGGCGGTCCAAACGACAGCACGACCTTGTCATCTGCATCCACATCCACGGTCACCGTGCCACCATCGACGAGTTTGCCAAAAAGCAACTCGTCGGCGAGCGCCCGGCGAATGGTGTCCTGAATAAGACGCTGCATGGGGCGCGCACCCATTAACGGATCGAAACCTGCTTTTCCAAGATGGTCACGCAACGCGGCGGTAAAGGTCGCGTCGACACGCTTGTCGTGCAACTGATCCTCAAGCTGCATCAGGAACTTATCGACCACGCGCAAAATGATTTCGCGGTTCAGCGGTGCGAACGGAACGATTGCATCAAGCCGGTTGCGGAACTCGGGCGAAAACATCCGCTTAATGTCGGCCATTTCATCGCCGCTGGACTTGGAAACCGAAAAGCCGATATTTGTCTTGTTCAGTGTCTCGGCGCCAGCATTGGTCGTCATGATCAGGATGACATTACGAAAATCCGCGCGACGACCATTGTTATCAGTCAGTGTGCCGTGATCCATGACCTGCAGCAGCAAGTTGAAGACATCCGGGTGAGCCTTTTCGATCTCGTCGAGCAGCAGTACACAGTGCGGCTGCTTGTTGATGGCCTCTGTGAGCAGACCACCCTGATCAAAACCCACATAACCCGGCGGAGCGCCAATGAGTCGCGAGACGGTGTGGCGCTCCATGTACTCTGACATGTCGAATCGCAACAGCTCAATGCCCAGCACGTAAGCGAGCTGTCGGGCGACTTCGGTCTTGCCGACACCCGTCGGCCCTGAAAAAAGGAACGCGCCAATTGGTTTTTCCGGTCGCCCGAGCCCCGAGCGCGCCATCTTGATTGCCGAGGCAAGCGCATCGATGGCATTCTCCTGGCCGAACACCACAGTCTTCAGATCCCGGTCCAGCGTGGCCAGCTTGCTGCGATCGTCGGTCGATACCGTCTGCGGAGGAATGCGGGCGATTTTCGAGACGATCGCCTCGATATCGACTTTGCCGATGATGCGTTTCTGGCGCGAACGTGGCAGCAATCGTTGTGCCGCACCCGCCTCATCGATCACATCAATCGCCTTGTCTGGCAGATGACGATCATTGATGTGACGCGCTGAAAGCTCAGCGGCCGCCGTCAGGGCGGCAGAGGAATACTTGACTCCGTGATGAGCCTCGAAACGGCCTTTGAGTCCACGAAGGATCTGGATCGTCTGATCCACCGTCGGCTCGGGCACGTCGATTTTCTGAAACCGACGCGACAGCGCGGCATCTTTTTCGAAAACACCGCGAAATTCGGTATAGGTCGTTGCGCCGATACAACGCAGCTGACCAGACGACAGCGCAGGTTTCAGCAGATTCGAGGCGTCAAGCGTGCCACCCGAGGCAGAGCCAGCCCCGATCAGCGTGTGGATCTCATCGATGAAGAGGATCGCCTGTGGGTTGTTGCGCAGTTGTTTGAGCACGCCCTTGAGTCGTTGCTCGAAATCTCCGCGATATTTCGTTCCGGCGAGCAGCGCCCCCATGTCGAGCGCGTAGACCTGCGCGTGCTGCAGAACTTCGGGCACTTCGCCCTTGGTAATGCGATAAGCAAGACCTTCGGCGATCGCTGTCTTGCCCACGCCAGCCTCGCCGACCAGCAGGGGATTGTTCTTGCGGCGCCGGCAGAGAGTCTGGATGACGCGCTCGATCTCCTGGTCGCGACCGATCAGGGGATCAATGCGCCCGGCGATCGCCGCTGCATTGAGATCCTGCGCGTAAAGATCGAGCGCGGACTGCTTGGCGTCGGCCTGCTCTTCTCCACCGCCTTGCTGCTCTTTCGAGGAGGCGGGCGGCTCGGCTGGCGTTTGCTTGCTGATGCCGTGGGAAAGAAAATTGACAATATCCAGGCGCGCGATGCCCTGCTGCTGCAGGTAATAGACCGCATGCGAATCCTTTTCGCCGAAGATCGCCACCAGCACGTTGGCGCCGGTGACAGGTTTCTTCGAGGCTCCCGCACCCGCTGACACGTGCATGATGGCACGCTGGATCACCCGCTGGAATCCCAGCGTCGGTTGAGTGTCCACCTCGGCCCCCGCAGGGATGACCGGGGTGTTTTCGCTGACAAACTTACGAAGGCTCTGACGCAATTCTTCCATGTTGGCCGCGCAGGCTTTCAAAACCTCAACGGCAGAGGCATTGTCCAGCAGAGAGAGCAGCAAATGTTCGACCGTGATGAACTCATGGCGAGCCGACCGCGCCTCGACAAACGCCATATGCAGGCTGACTTCAAGTTCTTGGGAAATCACGCTTCCTCCGACATCTGGTAGCGGCTTACGCCGAAAACTGCCACTTCAACTGCGACCGCATCGATACTTGGGTTCATTCTATGCTCATGGTGCCACATTATTGTGAGATCACACATCACCCCGCAGGTTCCATTGCGCACTGAAGTGGGTGCTGGCGTGAGCGCGCATACCGGGAAACCTGCGCAATGCGGCTTGCGGCAACATCTTGTGTGTACACGCCACAAACGCCTTTGCCTTCGTGGTGAACTTGCAACATGATACGGGTCGCCTCTTCCTGGTTCTTGCTGAAAAACCGCTGGAGCACGTCCACCACGAACTCCATCGGGGTGTAGTCATCGTTGAGCAAAATGACCTGATACATCGGCGGCGGAGCAGTGCGGGCCGCCTTTTTTTCGACCACAAGGTCGGGAGGCAGAGATACGCGAGTTGCCATGGTGAGAGTTAAAGCAATACTTATTGGGTTGACGCGCGGCGTAAAAATTCCAGCGAATATCGGGCTAACACTAATGCCAAGTGGCCTGTAAGTACTTGACGGTTCACACAAATCTGCCCAATATCATGTCAGATTTGTGGGCTTCCCCCGAGTCTAGCCGGAAATGAACGGATAACCTGTCGTGAATCCTCCCACTTCCGCGCGCTTTTTTCAACGCTAAAAGAGGCAGTCGGAATGTCAGATTCGACCACAAACCCGGGCGCAGGTGAAAAGGCCAAGGTGACCGGTATCGTCAAATGGTTCAACGATGCTAAGGGATTTGGCTTTGTCACGCCAGACGATGGCGGTGAGGACCTGTTTGCTCATTTTTCCTCAATTCAGATGAACGGTTTCAAAACGCTCAAGGAAGGCCAGAAAGTGGCTTTCGAGATCATTCAGGGTCCCAAGGGAAAACAGGCAACAAATATAACCGCCGCTTAAAATGCCGGGGTTAATAACCCCTACAGTGGTGTATGGATGTCTAGAGCGTTGAAGTGCCTCGCCGAGCGCGGGCTGGTTTTCCTGCTGACGCTGATTGCGTATCTGGCCGTGTTCGGTGTCGCAACTGTGCACGCCCAAAAGGCCTCCGCATTGCCGTCCATCCAACTGGGCGCTGGCATGCACGTCATCACGGCGGAGGTCGCGGCCAACGATTCGGCCCGCGCGCAGGGCCTGATGTACCGAAAGGCGCTCGAACCCAACCACGGGATGCTGTTTACCTTCGATCAGGCCAATGTCCAGTGCTTCTGGATGCGCAACACGGTGCTGCCGCTCTCCATTGCCTTTATCCGGGACGATGGGATCATCACGAACATTGCCGACATGGAGCCCATGACCGACACGTCGCACTGCTCCAGCGCACCGGTCCGATATGCCCTGGAAATGGAACAGGGCTGGTTTGCCAAACGCGGGTTGCAGGCCGGAAAGAAGATCACCGGCTTGCGTTAAGTGCAGCACGCGCCGCCAGGATTGCCCTGACGGCGCTTGTATGGCCCGCCTTAGACGCGCTCGACAATCAACGCGATGCCCTGACCCACGCCGATGCACATGGTGCACAGCGCGTAGCGCCCGCCGGTGCGATGCAACTGATGCACGGCCGTCATCACAAGGCGCGCGCCACTTGCGCCCAAAGGATGGCCCAGTGCAATCGCGCCGCCATTCGGGTTGACGCGCGGGTCGTTGTCGGAAAGCCCGAGCATCCGCATCACGGCAAGCCCCTGAGCAGCAAACGCCTCGTTGAGTTCAATGACATCCATTTGAGCGAGCGTCAGGCCGGCTTTGGCCAGAACTCTTTCACTCGCCGGCGCCGGGCCGATACCCATGATGCGTGGCTCGACGCCGGCGGTCGCCATGGCGACGAATCGCGCGCGCGGGATCAACCCGTGACGCGCGGCGGCCTGCTCGTCCGCAACCAGAATCGCGACTGAGCCATCATTGACGCCCGAGGCGTTGCCGGCGGTCACGGAGCCGCCTTCCCGAACGACGGGCGAGAGTTTCCCCCGGGCTTCGATGCTGGTCAGGCGCGGATGTTCGTCGCGCGCGACGACGACGGGATCACCTTTCTTCTGGGGGATCGTGACGGCAACGATTTCCTCGTCGAAATAGCCCGCTTTTTGAGCGGCAGCAGTCTTTTCCTGGCTGGCGTTGGCAAAGCGATCCTGGTCGGCGCGGGACACATTGAATTGATCGGCGACGTTTTCGGCGGTTTCCGGCATGGAATCGACGCCGTACTTGGCTTTCATGAGTTTGTTGACGAAGCGCCAGCCGATGGTGGTGTCAAAAATAGCCGCGTTGCGCGAAAACGCGGAATCGGCTTTGCCCATCACGAAGGGTGCGCGGGTCATGCTTTCGACGCCGCCTGCGAGCATGAACGATGCGTCGCCGGCAAGGATGGCGCGTGCGGCGGTACCCACTGCATCCATGCCGGAGCCGCACAAGCGGTTGATGGTTGCGCCGGCTACAGCCGTCGGCACACCAGCGAGCAGGGTCGCCATGTGGGCGACGTTGCGATTATCTTCGCCGGCCTGGTTGGCGCAGCCCATGATCGCGTCATCGAGTTCTTCCCACTTTACGTTAGGGTTGCGGGCCATGAGCGCCCGGATCGGAATCGCGGCGAGGTCATCGGTGCGCACAGGAGCCAGTCCGCCGCCGTAACGGCCGATGGGGGTGCGGATGGCGTCACAGATGAATGCTTGTTTGCTCATGGCGTCGTTGTCCTTTAGTGTCCTGCGCGTTGGTCTGAATTTGGATGGGTGCAGCCTCTAATGTTAGCCGATTGAAGCGATGTGTAGCAGGGGTGTGGGTGGTGGATCAGTGTGCGATCGGGGGCGCGGTTGCGGGGGCGCGGTTGCGGGGGCGCAAAAAAACCGGCGCGTGCGCCGGTTTTTAACTTGCTGCGAGGATTAACCGAGGTTTTTCGCTGCGAAGGCCCAGTTGGCCAGGGTCCAGAAGCTTTCGAGGTACTTCGGACGGGCATTGCGGTAGTCGATGTAATAGGCATGCTCCCACACGTCACAGGTGAGCAGCGGCACATCGGCCGTGGTCAGGGGGGTCGCGGCATTGCTGGTGTTGACGATGTCGAGCGATCCGTCAGGCTTTTTCACGAGCCAGGTCCAGCCCGAACCAAAGTTGCCGGCGGCCGACTTGTTGAACGCTTCCTTGAAAGCGGCAACCGAGCCCCACTTTGCATTGATGGCGTCGGCCAGCTTGCCGCTGGGCTCGCCACCGGCGTTGGGAGCCATGCTGTTCCAGTAGAACGTGTGGTTCCAGACTTGCGCAGCGTTGTTGAACACGCCGCCAGTCGATTTCCTGACGATGTCTTCCAGCGACGCCGCTTCGAATTCGGTGCCGGCGATGAGGTTGTTCAGGTTCGTCACATAGGTCTGGTGATGCTTGCCATAGTGAAACTCCAGCGTTTCCTTGGAAATCGTCGGGGCCAGAGCATCCAGGGCGTAGGGCAGAGCGGGGAGCGTGTGTGCCATTGCTGCAAATTCCTCGTGGGTCGGTGTGGTTGAACCGGTTGAATTTAATCGATTCGCTTAGCCTTCGCATTGTAGCGAAGGAGTTGGGGGCATGCAGCCTACCCATGCAATGCGCAGGGTTAAGCCGTTCTCAGGGTGGCGCAGCGCGGCTCTGTGTGACAGCTGCGTCAACCTCACCGTGCGCCAGGGTCAGGGTGAGGACCTCGCCGGCGCGCAGTGTGGCGGCATCCCGCACGACCTTGCCGTCCGCAAGCCTGGCAATGGCGTAGCCGCGCGCCAGGGTGTTTTCGGGGCTGAGCGCGCGTAATTGCGACTCCGCCTGAGCGATTTGCTGGCGTCTGCGGGCCAGCGCATGTGCCTGGGTCACCGAGACGACTGTGGCAGCACGTTCGACACGGTATCGGTGGCTGCTGACGTCCGGCAGTTGCGCAGTGAAGCGCCCGTGCAGGCCCGTGTGCCGCGACTGGACGGCTTGAAGTGTTTTGCGCATCGCCCCTGTCAGGCGGAAAGCCCAGCCGCGCACGCGCTCGGATTGATGCGCAAGGCGCTCGTCCGGCGCGATGATCCCGGCCGCCGCCCGGTCCACACGCTGGGCAAGGCGTTCAAGGCGGCGCTGCTGCAGAATTGAAAGCGCCGTCGCCGCCCGCTCAGTCCGCTCGAGAAGCTCGGCACGGGTTGCACACACCAGTTCTGCCGCCGCAGTCGGCGTCGGTGCACGCAAGTCGGCGACGAAATCGGCGATCGTGAAATCCGTTTCGTGGCCAACGCCGCAGACCACGGGAATCAGGCTCGCGGCGACATCGCGCGCGAGTGATTCATCGTTGAAGGCCCACAAGTCCTCAATGCTGCCGCCGCCACGCACCAGAAGCAGTGTGTCGACTTCCCGGCGTTCATTCGCGAGCGCCAGTGCCTGCCGCAATTGCAGTGGTGCCTGGGTACCCTGCACCTGCGCGGGGTAAATGATGATCGGAATATGCGGAGCGCGCCGTGCCATTGCCGTCAGCACGTCTCGCAAAGCCGCAGCGGAAAGCGATGTGATGACTCCCACCGCGCGGGGCAGACGGGCGATTTCCCGTTTGGTCGCGCTATCGAACAATCCCTCGGCCGCCAGCCGGGACTTCAAAGCCAGGAATGCCTCGTACAGTGACCCCAGCCCTGAACGTCGCATCTGTTCGACCTGAAGCTGGTACTCCCCCCTCGCCTCGTAAAGCGTCACCCGGGCTCGGACCTCAACGCGATCGCCGGGTCGCGGAAGGAAGCCGGTGGTCAGTGCCCGGCCGCGGAACATGACGGCCCTCACGGACGCGGCCTCGTCCTTGAGCGTGAAGTACCAGTGGCCTGATGCCGCAGAGGTGAAATTTGAAACTTCCCCTTGTACCCAGCCTGGGGCGAGACTTTCGTCGAATAAGCGGCTTACGACCTTATTGAGCTGGGAAACTGTGAGGATTTCATTGACTCCTCGGTCGATTTTTACTTGAAACTCAGCTGTCATCGGGATTCCCGGCGCATATATGTCCACAGATGCCGCAAACCCGTCGCAAGTGCTGATCTGGCAACAATTTTATTGAAAAGTAAATTTTCTGGATTGAAAATATATCGTAACCACTTGTTATATTTGGATATTTAAAAATCCCACCCAAATTTGCTCAGTTTTTAATCATGCCGGCCAAGGCCTTGAATTTTCGGCATCTGCAAAGATGCGCACATAATTATCCACAGCTTCTGTGGATAGATTCCGGCAACCACGGTCAACTTGCCAAGCGCGCCCACGCAACCGTACGATGCAGGTATCCGTAGCGTCCTTTTTACTCCAACGAGGTATTCCTTGCAGTCGATTGTCGCCGAGGCCGGCTGGCCAATCTGGCTTCTCCTCGCACTTTCCGTGGTTGGTCTGGCCCTCATTGTCGAGCGCGCCCTGAGCCTGAGATCGACCCGTGTCATCCCACCGGAACTCGCCGCGCAGGTCCAGCAAATGGTCCGGGCCGGGAACGATTCGCCCGCCGCGATCGAAAAGCTGGCAGACAGCTGCGCGCTGGGTCAAATCCTGGCTGAAGTCCTGCGTACCCGCCAGCAACCTGCGTCCGAAATGCGTCAGGCCGTCGAGGATACCGGCCAGGATGTGGCTCACACCCTGCAGAGATACCTGCCGGCGCTGGCCACCGTGGCCACGATCGCCCCCCTGCTCGGTCTTTTTGGCACCGTGATCGGCATGATCGAAATATTCGCGGTCTACCGACCCGACGGTGCGGATCCCTCCCAAATGGCCCACGGCATTTCGGTCGCGCTCTACAACACCGCGTTCGGAATACTCATCGCCATTCCAGCCATGATCGCGCATCGCCTGTATCGCTCGCGCGTCGAAGGTTTGCTATTGCGCATGGAACAGATCGCGCGCCAGGTCGCCCAGCGCGTGCGCGGATGAGATAAGACCATGCGATTTCGCAACCGGATCGGCGCCGATGACCTCGACATTAATCTGATTCCCCTGATCGACGTCTTGCTGGTGGTACTGATCTTTTTGGCTGCCACCACAACCTTTACGCGTCAGCGCGCGATCGCGGTGGCATTGCCCCAGGCTGCGGCCGAGGCAGCAACGACAGCGGCGACCATTGAACTGGCGGTGAGCCAGGAGGGGCGCTACGCCGTTGGCGATACGCTCGTCGACGCGGGCGCGCCCGCTGGACTTGTTCAGGCGCTGCGACAGGCGGCCACCGGGCAGGTGGATCCCGTTGTGGTGATCCACGCCGACGCGATGTCGCCCCACCAGTTCGTCATCGCCGCCATGCAGGCGGCCCGCGACGCCGGCATAGCCCGCGTGCAGTTTGCAACCCAGGCCAGCAGCAATTGAGCCCGGCACCGCTGCGTCTGCGCATCAGCCGCTGGTTGCACTGCCAGTGGCGCATAACCGGATGGTTTGCCGTCTTGTTATTCCCGATCTCGTTGCTGGTGCGCGCGCTGCTGGCGTGCCGCCCACGGGCGGGAACCGGGCGCGGTGCCTGTCGTGCCCCGGTGCCAGTCGTGGTGGTCGGCAATCTGTTCATTGGCGGTACCGGTAAAACACCCGTCGTGATGGCCGTCGTGGAGGCACTCGCCAGCCAAGGCTACCGGCCGGGCGTAATCAGCCGCGGCTACGGAGTGCGGATTGACGCCAAGGCGCGGGTCGGACAAGGTAAGCTCGACGCGCACATTTTTGGTGATGAGCCGACGCTGATCGCATTGAAGACAGGGTGTGCGGTTGCTGTCCATCCGCGACGCCGGCTCGCAATCGCTGCGCTTCTGCGGTCACGGCCGGATATCGACGTCATCGTCAGCGATGACGGACTGCAGCATCAGGATCTTGCACGCGACGTTGAAATCATCGTGCAGGACGATCGGGGTGTTGGCAACGGACTTTTGTTGCCTGCGGGTCCGCTGCGCGAGCCCGCCACGCGCCTGGCGACGGTCGATGTGGTCGTCACGCAAATCGGACCGGATTCTCCCTCTGTCGTCCCCCACCGGGCGCCGCCTGATCAAAGACCACTGCGAGTCGTCATGCAGTTGCAGCTGCTCAGTGCACGACATCTCCAGACGGGCGAAGTCTTGCCGCTGGCGGATTTTGTCACGCGCCTGGGACACGAGCCCTTCGCCGCAGCCGCGGGTATTGGAGTGCCTGAACGCTTTTTCAGGTCGCTGCGCCAGGCGGGTTTGCATCCCGCCACAGAACTCGCGCTGCAGGATCACGCGGCAATCGACCGCACGACCTTTGCCGCGCTCACCGAACGACGCATCGTGGTGACAGCGAAGGACGCCGTCAAATGCCAACAACTGGACGATGCGCGAATCTGGGCGATCGATGCCCATGCAGGCCTCTCGGTGAGCGATTTCGCGCAATGGCTCGCGCATCGAATCGCGCAAACGCGCCTCAAGCTGCGCTGAGATGTTTACAATAGCGCCATGGAAACCAGACTCCTCGAAATCCTCGTGTGCCCAGTGTGCAAGGGACGCCTTCAGGTCAATGCCGCCAGAACTGAACTGATCTGCCGCGCCGACAGGCTCGCTTTTCCGATACGCGACGGTATTCCGGTCATGCTTGAGCCTCAGGCCAGGCTGCTGGCCGACACCGAGTTGCCTGCAGCCTGATCACAGGCGTCGCAATGAGTTCGTTCACGGTCATCATCCCGGCGCGCCACGCATCGACCCGCCTGCCCGGCAAGATGCTCGCCGATCTCGGCGGCGCGCCCATGGTCGTGCGCGTCGCACAGCGTGCCGCAGCCTCAGGGGCCGCGCGCGTCGTGATCGCGACCGACCACACCGATATTCTCGAGGCCGCATCGCGCCATGGCCTGCAGGCGGTCATGACCCGCGCTGATCACCCTTCCGGCACCGACCGTCTTGCGCAAGTCTGCGCGTTACTCGACCTGCGCGACGACGAGATCGTCGTCAATGTGCAGGGTGACGAACCACTGATCGATCCGGCGCTCATTGACAGCGTCGCCTCTGTGCTGGCCACCGATGCCAAAGCGGCCATCGCCACCTGCGCGGCGCCGATCCTGTCGGCGCAGACGATGTTCAACCCAAACGTCGTCAAAGTCGTCTGCAACCGCGCCGGCCAGGCGCTCTACTTTTCGCGCGCCCCGATCCCCTGGGATCGCGACGCAATGGCGGCGGGCAACCAGGTGCTGGCTCCCGGGCTTGCGGCACTTCATCACATTGGCATCTACGCCTATCGCGTCGCGTTCCTCAGACGCTTCCCGAAACTGGAGCGTGGTGCGCTCGAAGTGATCGAATCCCTTGAGCAGTTGCGCGCTCTCGAGCATGGATACACAATCGCCGTCAAAACCGTCAACACCCACCCTGGCGCTGGCGTGGATACCATTGAGGATCTCACCCGGGTTCGCGCCGAGTTCACGCCCGACCGAGCCTCAGGGTAAATGCGCATGGATGCGGCCACCCACAGTTGCTGCATTGCGTCATAATTGCCCGCAAATTTGATCCTATCCTTCACGCAGTCCAGAATAATCAGGAGATTCCATGCGCCTCATCCTGCTAGGCCCCCCCGGTGCCGGTAAAGGAACGCAGGCTGCGTTCATCACGCAGCACTTTGGCATTCCGCAAATATCCACCGGCGACATGCTGCGCGCAGCCGTCAAGGCGGGAACCCCGCTTGGCACCGAAGCCAAGAAAATCATGGATGCCGGTGGCCTTGTGTCGGACGACCTGATCATCGGGCTGGTCAAAGATCGCCTCGCGCAACCGGATTGCAGCAAGGGTTACCTGTTCGACGGCTTTCCGCGCACCATTCCGCAAGCGGACGCACTCAAGCACGCTCACATCGGGCTTGACTACGTGATCGAGATTGCAGTCCCCGAGGAGGACATCATCGAGCGCATGAGCGGACGCCGAGTGCATCCGGCGAGCGGGCGCAGTTATCACGTGCGGTTCAATCCGCCAAAGGTCGCCGAACGCGACGACGCCACCGGCGAACCGCTGGTCCAGCGTGATGACGACAAGGAAGAAACCGTAAGGCATCGCCTGACCGTCTACCGCGACCAGACAAGGCCCCTGGTCGACTACTACGCCTCCTGGGCGACACAGGCTTCTGACGCCCCTCGTTACCGCAAAGTCGAGGGCGTCGGGTCTGTCGAGGACATCAAAGCACGCATCTTTTCCGCTCTGGCTTAAACCACCCGCGGGCGACCCTGCGCAGCGGGGCACGCGCCGCACCTGACGCATCAATTCTCCGGATCACCATGGAAATCGCAAATAAAGTATTCATCGTTACTGGCGGCGCTTCGGGCCTGGGCGCCGGTACGGCCCGCATGCTGTCGCAGGCAGGCGCGCGCGTTGTGCTTGCCGACGTGCAGGACGAGGCCGGCCAGACTCTCGCCGCTGAACTTGGGCAGCGCTATGTCCATTGTGACGTCACCCAGGAGGCCGACGCCCGTGCTGTCGTTGCGGCGGCGCTCGAACTCGGCGCGCTTTTCGGTCTGGTGAACTGCGCGGGAGTTGCGCCGGCGGTCAGGACAGTCGGCAAGAACGGCGCTCACGCGCTCGATCTCTTCCAGAAGGTCATCAGCATCAATCTGGTCGGCAGCTTCAACATGATCCGCCTTGCGTCGGAAGCCATGAGCAAGAACGACCCCGAAGCCACCGGCGAACGGGGTGTGCTCATCAATACGGCCTCCGTTGCCGCTTACGACGGGCAGATCGGCCAGGCGGCCTACGCGGCCTCGAAGGCCGGCGTGGTCGGCATGACGCTGCCGATCGCGCGCGATCTCGCCTCACTGGGTATCCGTTGCGTGACCATCGCCCCCGGCATCTTCGGTACACCGATGATCTTCGGAATGCCCCAGCAGGTACAGGATTCGCTTGCCGCGAGCATCCCGTTCCCCTCGCGCCTGGGCCGCCCGGAGGACTATGCCAAGCTGGTGCATCACATCATCAGCAACGAGATGCTCAACGGCGAAACCATTCGCCTGGATGGCGCGATCCGCATGCCGCCAAAATGAGCCTGCTGCGTGCCGCCGCGACAGTCAGCAGCTTCACGCTGCTGTCGCGCGTCACGGGTCTCTTGCGCGACATCATCATCGCGCGCGCCTTCGGCGCCGGCGCCCTGACCGATGCCTTCTGGGTTGCTTTTCGTATCCCGAACCTGCTACGCCGGCTCTTTGCGGAAGGTGCGTTCGCGCAAGCGTTTGTGCCCATTCTGGGCGAGGTACGCACGCGGCACGATGACGCTGCCGTTCACACCTTGCTCGATCGCGTCGCGCTGTGCCTCTTCGCCGTCCTTTGCCTGGTCACGCTGGCTGGCATTCTCGGCGCGCCGTGGGTCGTCTGGGCGATGGCCACCGGAATGACTGAACCAGGTCGCGAGTCCGAGTTCGCAGCGGCGATCTGGATGACCCGGGCGATGTTCCCCTACATCATCTGTATGTCGCTCGTCGCGTTCGCGTCCGGGGTACTGAACACCTGGCGCAAGTTTGCCGTGCCCGCCTTCACGCCAGTCTTGCTCAACCTCTCGATGATTGGCGCCGCGCTCCTCCTGGGATCGCGGCTCGCGCAGCCCATCTATGCACTCGCCATCGGCGTCATGGCAGGCGGTGTCGCGCAACTTGTCGTCCAATGGATCGCGCTCTCCAGACTGGGATTGCGCCCGAGACTTTCGTGGCGTGTCGGTCAGGCGATTGGCGATCCGGTCGTTCGGCGCATCATGCGCCAGATGCTGCCTGCAACCCTGGGCGTTTCGGTGGCCCAGATTTCTCTCCTGATCAATACCAACATCGCGACCTGGCTCGCGCCCGGCAGTGTGACCTGGCTTTCATTCGCCGACCGCCTGATGGAGTTCCCCACGGCACTGCTCGGCGTTGCGCTGGGGACCGTCCTGTTGCCAAGCCTTGCGCGGGCCAACGCCGAGCGCTCGGGCGACGAATACAGTGGCTTGCTCGACTGGGGGTTACGACTCGTCCTCATGCTGGGGTTGCCGGCGGCGCTGACCATGGTGATGCTGTCAGACGCCCTCGTCGCGACCTTGTTTCACTACGGCCGTTTTTCCGCCACGGACGTTTCGCAAACCCGGCTTGCGGTCATGGCGTATTCAGCGGGACTCATCGGACTTCTATCGGTCAAAATCCTGGCGCCGGGCTTCT
>JADZBO010000115.1 GCA_020851995.1 Burkholderiaceae bacterium | reverse complement strand
GCAGTCAGTACGCCCGGAAACTGGTCATCGACCAGGTCGTCGCCGACGATTTCCCGCATGACGTCAGCGGCAAACCGCGCCTCGGCGGGATGATTGATGACGGGTGGCGAAGCACGGCGAAAGAAAATATCCGCCTCGCATTCGTGTGACTGGGCGATATGCTCAGCCAGCCCGCGCAGTCGCTGCTCGATACGATCAAGCGCCTCCAGCGTGAAGGTGCGCACTGTCCCGCCGAGCCATGCTTCGTCGGGAATGATGTTGGGCGCTACCGACCCCTGGATCTGGGTGACCGCCAGCAGCGCGCGCTCGGTGCTCGGAATGATTTTGGGCACCAATCCCTGCAAAGCGGTCGCCAGCGCCAGCAGCGGCGCGATGGGATCGACTCCCGTGTGCGGCATGGAGGCGTGTGTGCCCTTGCCCCGCATGGTGACCTTGAACGTATTGCTCGACGCCATGAAGGCGCCATCATTGAGCGCAAAGGCGCCGACATGATCGAGCGAAAAATTGTGCAGGCCGAAGATTGCATCACAAGGGAATCGATCAAACAGCCCTTCGTCGATCATCTTGCGGGCGCCGGCCTTACCCATCTCCTCGGCGGGCTGGAACACGAAATTCACGGTACCGTCGAAATTGCGCGTGCGCGCCAGATGCCAGGCCGCGGCCAGCAGCATCGTGGTGTGCCCGTCGTGGCCACACGCATGCATGCGACCGTCATGGGTGGACCGGTGGGCAAAGGTGTTCAACTCATTGAGTGGCAGGGCATCCATATCGGCCCGCAAGCCGATGGCGCGTTTGGACTTCCCCGCGCGCAGGACCCCGACCACCCCGGTACCCGCGATGCCCCGATGGACCTCAATGCCCCACTCGGCGAGCAGGCCGGCCACGATCTCCGAGGTGCGATGCTCGTCAAAGCCAAGCTCGGGATGCGCGTGGATGTCGCGCCGGATCTGGACGAAGCGACCCGCATCCAGAAAATCTTCTACCAGTTTCATGAGAATTGCATTCCTGCGTTGAAACGATCCGCCGACAGCCAGCAGCGCAACCAGCCGGCGACACACCACGCGATTGAACGGGATGCGCGCCGCGAGTGGTCTGGTTCGTCGTCAGGCTATTGCACGGTTGCGCCGGATTTCCTGACCACCTCGGCCATTTGCGCATCGGACTTGCGCAAAACCTCGGCGAACTGCGCGTTGGTCAGGATCGCGGGCTCAATGCCCTGTTTGGCCAAACGGGCAAGCACAGCCGGATCTTTCAACAATCCCGCCATCGCCTGCTGAAGTCGGTCGAGGGCAGGTTCCGGGGTGCCTGCCGGCGCGAGCAAGCCAAACCATGAGGTGAACTCATAGCCGGGTAGCCCCGATTCGGTCACGGTTGGAATCTGCGGCAGAAACTTCGAACGGTCGAGCGAGGTCACGGCCAGCAGCTTGACCCGCTTGTCTTCCTGATAGCCCAGCGCCGCGATGCTCGCGGCAATGACCGCCTGCGAACGACCCGACAGCACTTCCATGACAGCCTCGCCAGTTGACTTCGTCGGGATGTGCTCCATCTTCAGACCCGCCATGCTGGCGAAATACGCCATCGAGAGATGGGTGGCGCTGCCATTGCCGGCCGACGAGTAGTTGTATTTTCCGGGAGAGGCCTTGACCAGCTTGATGAAGTCGGCCACATTGGAGACGGGAAGATCGCCCGGCACCATCAGCACATAACTCGCAAGGCCTACATAGGCTGCGGGCGCAAAGCTTTTGATCGGATCATAGGACAACTTGCCGTACAGATAGCCTGCGATGACGTGGCTTGCCGCGGCCATGACCAGCGTCTGGCCGTCGGGTGGCGCCTTGGCGACCAGTGCGGTGCCAATCGTGCCCCCGGCGCCCGCCTTGTCTTCGACGATCACGGTCTGGCCAAGCGCCGTGCCCAACTCCGTGTTGAAACTGCGCGCCAGCGTATCCTGCACCGCACCTGCTGCAAAAGGCACGATGATGCGTACCGTCTTGTCCTGTGCCATCGAGGGCGCCACAAGTGCCATGGCCAGCGTGGCCACCGCGAGCCAGCGGCCCGAAATCGTGCTTTTCTTCATGATCATTCCGTGAAAATTATCTGAAAAACCACTACCCGAACAAAAGAGTCTGCCATTCCAGTGACCCGAACGGCAGAGCTAATGTGGTCCGGTCAGAACGCGACGTTCGCCGCGCCCTTCAACCCCAGAATCTGACGCGCCTCGTCGGGCGTCGCGACTTCGCAATTCAGCGCCTCCAGGACCGTCCGGATGCGCGTGACCTGCTCAGCGTTGGACGCGGCCAGCTGACCGGGGCCGATCCAGAGGGAATCTTCCAGACCGACGCGCACATGCGAGCCCATCGCTGCACCGATTGTCGCCAGCGGAATCTGGTTGCGGCCGGCGCCGAGAATCGACCACTGGTACTGGTCGCCGAAGAGACGATCCGCCGTGCGGCGCATATGCATCAGATCTTCCGGGTGCGGCCCGATGCCGCCCAGGATACCGAACACCGACTGCACGAAGATCGGCCCCTTGACCAGGCCACGCTCGGCGAAATGCGCCAGGTTGTAAAGGTGGCTGATGTCGTAACACTCGAATTCGAAGCGCGTGCCGTTGTCGCTGCCACGGCGCAGAATCGTCTCGATGTCCTTGAAGGTGTTCTTGAACACGAGATCACGGCTTTTTTCGAGGTGTTCGCGCTCCCATTCGTACTTGAACTCCTTGAACCGGTTCAGCATCGGAAACAAGCCGAAATTCATTGAACCCATGTTCAGCGATGCCACTTCGGGCTGAAAGGTCATGGCCGGGCGCATGCGCTCTTCAACCGTCATGTGCGGGCTGCCGCCTGTTGTCAGGTTGATGACCGCGTTGGTCGCGGCCTTGATCTGCGCCAGGAAGGGCCGGAAGGCCTCCGGATCCTGGGTTGGACGGCCGTCGCGCGGATCGCGTGCGTGCAGGTGCAGGATGGCCGCGCCGGCCTTGGCCGCGTCGATCGCCGCACGGGCGATCTCGTCCGCGGTCACCGGCAGATTCGGCGACATGCTCGGCGTATGGATCGCGCCGGTCGCGGCACAGGTGATGATGACTTTATGCTTGGATGCCATGATGATTCGGTTCCCCAGATAATTGAATTATTCCAGCAATTTCGTCCGGCAATTCAGCCGTCGTCGCGCTCGGCCTGCTTTTTGTGGGCCGCCAGACCCATCAGACGGCGGTCGCGCCACAGCCTTCTTTCCAGCAGGCGGTCGGCGGGAAGCGCGGCGCGGCGCTGTGCCTCGAGCTTCTGGATCAAGGCCTCCGACCACGGTTCGGTCGAGGTCTGCCCCTCGGCGATCGACTGGTACATGGCACCAAAGCGGTGCGCGTAATCCGCGAGGCCCTCGGGCGCATTCAGGTCGATCGTCTCGAACGGGCCCATGAACGACCAGCGCAGGCCCAGGCCCTCACGGATCGTCACATCGAGCCCTTCGGCGTCGACATAACCTTGCTCAACCAGACGGAAAGCCTCGCGCAACAGGGCACCCTGCAACCGGTTCAGAATGAACCCCTCGAGTTCCCGGTGAATTCTGACCGGCTTTTGGCCGACGCTGACCATGACGTCCCACGTGGCCTGCACCGCACTGGCATCGGTCCAGGGCGCTCCGCAGATCTCCACCACGGGCACAAGGTACGGCGGGTTCACCGGATGCGCCACCAGGCAGCGCGCGCGACCCGGCAGAGACTCGGTGAACGCCGACGCAGGGATGCTGGAGGTCGAGCTGGCAAGCACCGTCGACGCCGATGCCAGCGCGTCCATCCTTGCGAAAATCTCGCGCTTGATCTCGACTTTTTCAGGCAGGCTTTCCTGCACGTAGGACGCCCCCGCGAGCGCCTCTTCCAGTGTCGCGCACCCCTGGATGCGGGCGCGCAGGCCCTGCGGATCATCAATGAGGCCGGCTCGCTGCAAATCGGCCACCTGGCTTGCAATCAGCGAATGCGCACGATCCACGGCCTGCGGGTCGCCATCCCACATCCGCACGACATGGCCGCCGCGCGCGAAAACGATCGCCCAGGCCTGCCCGACCAGGCCACAACCGACGACTGCAATATTCATGGTTTTCACGCCTTCAACTCAGTTTCTGTGTGTGGCCGTCCACGACCAGTTCCTGGCCGGTGATGTGCCGCGCGCAATCGGTACAGGCAAACAGCACCATATTGGCAATATCGGCGACCGTCACCAGCGTGCCCATCGCCGACTGTGACTCGTAATCGCGCGCGACATCGGCGACCGGACGCCCGAGTGACTCGGCCTTCGCGGCAATCACCGCACGAATACGCGGCCCGTCCACCGCGCCGGGCAGGATGGCATTGACACGAATGCCCTCGGGGCCAAGCTCAATGGCAAGCGACTTGGTGAAACCGACGACCGCCCATTTGGACGCTGCATACGCTGAACGCCCCGGAAACCCGAGATGACCGGCGGCAGACGACAGGTTGATCATACTGGCGTTTGTACCAAGGCGCAGACGCGGAACAGCCAGCCGCGCGCACAGGAACTGACCGGTGATGTTCACGGCAAGCGTCCGGTTCCAGTCCTCGAGCCGGAGATTCTCGACCGTACCGGTAGGACCGGCGATGCCGGCGTTATTCACGAGAATGTCCAGACCGCCCAGTTGCGCATCCACGGTGTCGAACAGCGCGGCAACGCTGCGCTCGTCGGCGACATCCGCGACCGTCGTCATCAGCTGCGGGAACTGCGTCCGCGCGCTGGCGAGTGCCTGTTCATCGACATCGCACACCAGCACGCGTGCGCCGGACTCAAGGAATCCGTGCGTGATCGCAAGGCCAATGCCGTTGGCACCAGCCGTCACCAGAACCCGCTTGCCAGCGAGTGAAGGGTCTTTCAGAAACATGGTTACACCCAGAGTTTTTCGCGCCGGAATTCGAGATCCTCCAGGAGCGGGCGCGCAGGCCCCTGGTGTGAAATACGACCGCGATCAAGAACCAGGGCAGTATCCGACAGCGCGAGCGTCAGATCCAGATTGTGGTCCACGATCAGAATGGTCAGTTGACCCTTTAACGACAGAATGGCGTTGAACACTTCTTCGGTCATCGCCGGAGACAAACCCTCGAACGGTTCGTCAAGCAGCAACACCCGCACATGACCTGCCAGCGCGCGCGCAATCGCCACCATCTGTTGCTCGCCGCCAGAAAGCAGCTCGGCGTTGATATCGTAACGCTCGCGCAGCCGGGGGAAGACGCTGAAGATGCGCTCGTCACTCCACCCGGACCCCTCGGGCCCGGAGCGGCGCAACCGTCCTAGCATCAGATTATCGCGTACCGTCAGGCCAGGAAACAGGCGCCGCCCCTGCGGCACGAAGGCGAGTCCGAGCCGCGCCATCACCTCGGGGACCGGGGCGGCGATCTTGCGCCCGGCGATGTCGACCTCGCCGGCACCCAGCCGGGCCATGCCGATCAGGCTCTTGAGCAACGTCGACTTACCCGCGCCATTGCGACCAAGCACCGCCATCACCTCACCCTCGCGAACGGCGAAGCCGATTCCCGACAGAATGTGGCTCTTGCCATAAAACGCCTCGAGGCCTCGCACCTCCAGCGCGACCGGCCCCATGACCGGTGCGTGCGGCACGGTTTTCGCCAGCGCCTCGGTACCCGACCCGATGTAGATTTCGCGCACCCGCGCATCGACCCGGACCACGTCGGCCGTCGATTCGATCAGAACCTGGCCCTGGTTCATCACCGTGATGCAGTCGGCGATCGCAAACACCCGGTCAACATCGTGCTCGACCAGCAGTACGCCGATACGCTGCCCAAGGGCATGAATCAGCTTACCCACCCGGTCCCGCTCGGCAACTGCAAGCCCCGCAAGCGGCTCATCGAGCAACAAGATGGCCGGGGCCGAGCCAAGCGCCAGTCCCATGTCCACCAGCCGCTGCCCGCCGTACGAGAGGTCTTCGGCAACCGCCGCATCCATCCCCTCAACACCCAGGAACCGGATCAGCGCACTGGTCTCATCCTGCACCGGGTGAAGCCGGGAAACCCTGCACCACAGAGAGAAGCGCTCGGGATGCCGCGCCAGCACCGAAAGCAGCAAGTTCTCGCGAACTGTCAGCCCTTTGAACAAATTGGTGATCTGAAAAGATCGCGCCACGCCCGCGCTGCAGATCGCGTTGGGCGGTTTGCCGGCAAGGTCAGCGCCACGAAATTCAATGCGCCCGCTGTCGGGCGCGAACATGCCGGACACCAGATTGAAGAACGAGGTCTTGCCCGCGCCGTTGGGACCAATCAGCGCATGCACGCCCCGCCCGGCAATCGACGTGCTGACGTCGGCGACCGCGGCAATACCGCCAAAACGCTTGCTCACGCCCTGCGCCTTGATGGCGTCGGAGCGACCTTCAGGCAGAAAAGAGGGAAAGGCCCCGGTCGCCGCAGGCGTCTGACGCGCTGACATCGCAGCCTGCGTCACCTTCGCTGGTCGCACGATCCGCAGAATGCGCTGTCCGATACCCAACAATCCCTCTGGCGAAAAGAGGATGAAAGCCATGAAGACCAGGCCGAAATACAACAACCAGTTCTCGGTCAGCATCGAGAGGTATTCACGAAACAGCACAAAGAACAGCGCACCGACAATCGGACCAGCGTAAAACCGCATTCCGCCGATCAGCACCAGCGCAAGCAGTTCGCCCGAGAAAGACACAGACAGGCTCTCTGCGGACGCAATGCGATGGTTCAGGACGAACAGGCCGCCAGCGTAACCGGTCACGGTCGCTGAGATCACGAACGCCAGCAGCTTGTAGGCCATGACCGGGTAGCCGAGGAACCGCGTACGCACCTCGTTTTCACGGATCGCAACCAGCACATGGCCAAAGGGCGCATGGCTCATTCGCAGCAGGAACAGTGCGACCAACAGGGCCTGAATCGCGACAAACACGTAGAAAACGGAAGGCTGATCGAGCGAATAGCCCAGGACACTGCGGCGCTCGATGCCTCCCAGACCGTTCTCGCCGCCGGTCAGCGAGGTCCAGCGGAACGCCACGGTGAAGCAAAGCGCACTGAACGCCAGCGTGAGCAGCGAAAAGTAGACGCCGCGACGACGCAGCACCAGCGCGCCGATCAGGACAGCGCTGAACGCGACGATGACGATCGCCAGGGCGATCGGAAGAACCACCGAATCGGGAAAGAATCGAAGCTGCAAAATGGCCACCGCATAGGCGCCGATCCCGAACCAGGCGCCATGGCCGAACGAAACCAGACCGGTCTGGCCCAGAAGCACATTCAGCCCCAGGCCAACCACGGCCAACAAGACGCAATCGACGGCAGATGTGATCGTCAAGCCGCCGGCCAGCAGCGCAAACGGCAGCAGAACAAGGCCGGCCGCCAGCAGGCCAAGTGTGCGCATTTCGGATTGGTTCATGCGCTACTCCAGCCTTTCCATGCGCTCGCCCATCAGGCCGCGCGGCCTGGTGAGCAAAATGATCAGCATCAGCAGGTACAGCGATGCCTCGGAGGCGGGCGGGAAAAAGTAGGATGTCAGCCCGCGAATCACACCCACCAGCATTGCAGCAATGACCACGCCCCAGAAACTGCCCAGTCCGCCAATCACCACAACGACGAACGCTGCGGTGAGAATTTCGTGCCCCATGGCGGGATGCACCCCGGTGATGGGCGCCAGAAGCGCACCGGCCAGGCCGGCCAGGCCGATGCCCAGACCACAGATCGCGGTCAGCACCGGCGCCAGGGAGATCCCGAGGGCCCTGACCATATCCGGATCGTTGATCCCTGCGCGCACGACCTTGCCAAAGGAGGTGCGGTTCAGTAGCCACCATGTCAGCACGAGCGCGACGGTGGCTACACCGAGCATTCCCAGCCGATAGATCGGATACATGAAGTCACCGATGATGGCCTGACCCCGCGCAAACGGGGGGATTCCGAATTGCACCGGCGATGCCCCGTAGATCATCCGCAGCGCCTGCTCAATCACCATCGCCAGGCCGAACGTGAACAACAGGCTCAGCACCGGATCGGACCGATAGAAACGGCGCAGGAAGAGCCGCTCGACCACCATGCCCAGCACTGCCACCAGCACGGGCGAGGCCACATAGGCAACGCCATAGTCGAAGTGACGGGTCAACGTCACCATCAGATAGGCGCCAATCGCAAAAAACGCGCCATGCGCGAGGTTGACGATGCCGCCCAGGCTGAAGATGATCGACAGC
Organism: Burkholderiaceae bacterium; assembly: GCA_020851995.1. GTDB lineage: Bacteria > Pseudomonadota > Gammaproteobacteria > Burkholderiales > Burkholderiaceae_B > Zwartia. The sequence continues at coordinate 7,829 of JADZBO010000115.1, read as the reverse complement.
CCGAGCGCAATCAGCAGATAGTAAAAACCGAGCAGCAGACCATTGGCCACCTGCTCGGCGATGAAGACAAACTCCATGCCCACGGCAATCTCCCAGGAACCGCACGCTGCCCGGGCGGGCAGCAGCGGCACGCGGATCAGGCGAACTTACACTCGTTCTCCTGCCGGCTCGGCGCCAGGACTTCGAGGCTTTCGTCGGGACCGGGCACCGGTGCGCTTGTCGTCATGATGTCCCACTTGCCAGCCTTTGGATCCGGATTGGGCGACACGGTGTACATCTCGAACATCAGCTGGTGATCCCAAGGCCGGAAGTACCCCTCGCGCGCGCGCAGCACATCGAACTTGACGCCGCTCTCCAGATACTCGATCACTTTCATCGTGTCATCGGTCTTGATGGTGTTCATCGACTGCGCAAGAATCTTGATCGCCAGGTAGTCCGCAACGCCCTGATTCTCGGGCGGTGTGTTGAAACGCTTGGTAAAGGTCTCCACAAACTTCTGCGCCGACGGTGCCTTGACCTGATGCGTCCAGATGATGGGCCAGGTCCCGGAAAATCCGTCCCGTCCCGCGCCCCAGATACTGACCGCGTTGAGGTCCGCCCCCGCCAGCGGGAACGGCAGCTTGAATTCGTTGTACTGCTTCATGAAATTGGTCGTCTGGTTGCCCGCCAGGTTGCTCATGACCAGATCGGGCTTCTGCTGCCGGATCTTCAGGATCATTGCGCTGTATTCGGTGGCGTCGGTCGGAATCAGATCGTTCGAAATAAAGATGCCACCATTGGCATCCATGAACGCCTTGGTCTTCTGGAACAAGTCATGGCCAAACGCGTAGTCAGCCGTGAAGGCCATCCAGCGCTTGCCCTTCACCATGTTTTCGCGCATCAGATAGCGTCCGATCGTGCGGACGTACATGGTGTTGTTTGCCTCAGTGTGGAACAGGAAGCGACTGCAACTCTTGCCGCGAAGCTCGTCCGAATTGCATCCCGTCTGGAAGAACATTTTCTGCGCACGGGTGGCCACCTGCGATATCGCCAGACCCGACGCGGAACTGATCTCGCCGATCAGCGCGTAGACATTGTCACGCTCGATCATCCGCTGCGCCTTGCTTGAGGCAGTCTGAGGATTCACGCTGTCCTCAGCCAGCATTTCAACCTTGCGACCGAGTATGCCGCCCGCGGCGTTGATCTCTTCGACGGCCAGCGTCGCGCCCATGACGGCGTATTCGCCCATCGGCCCCAGAAAGCCGGTGCGCGGCGTCAGGTGACCGAGCCGGATCGGCCCGGCCTGCGCGCGCACGATCGCCGGAGCCATTGCGCCAAGCGCGGCCGTGGTTGCACCCAGCACAAGCTGTCGGCGCGAACGGGATACAGGGGATTGTTTGCTCACGGTTGTCTCCATTTCTTGTTGTCTGGACCGCGGACTGTATCGCCCGCTGTGTCGGTGTATCAGGGAACTTAAAGGGTGTTGACTAACCCGTTACAACGAAATCAAGCCCGAGTATACGCAACTTTGACAACTATTCGGCATCCGCGTTTACCATCGGTGCGCATGTCCGCGCCGCCGGGCACACCCCGGCGAGTTGGCACAATGATCGCGCTCGCGACCGTTGTCCGGTTGAAACGGTTGGACTGGCAACCGATCGGTTAGTAGTTGCATGCTGCACCGCAATATGCAAGGATGCAACAACGCTTGCCCGCCACCTCACTGGGATGCCCCATGACCGACCCGCACGCACTGATCAAAACCGACCGCGAAGAAATCCGACTGCTCGGGCGCATGCTCGGCGACGTCATCCGAGAAGCCGAGGGCAAGGCAACGTTCGATACGATCGAAACCCTGCGTCGCACTGCGGTGCGCCTGCGCCGCCAGGGTCGCGATCAGGACGGCAAGATCCTGCAGGAGCACGCACGCAAATTGCAGAAGGACGAAGCGAACCTGGTGGCGCGTGCCTTCAGCTACTTCCTCCACCTGGCCAACATTGCCGAGGACTTTGCCCAGAAGGAGCAGGCACGCGGGCTGGCCCTGCGCGACAACGTCTCGGCGCGCGGCACTCTCGCGCACACACTCAGCCTGTTGCGCACGCGGGGCGTAAGCCGCACCCGCATGCTGCGTTTGGTCGAGGGTGCCAGCATCGTGCCCGTGCTCACAGCGCATCCGACGGAGGTTCAGCGCAAAAGCACGCTTGATCTGCATCATCAGATCTCGCAGGCGCTCGCCGCGCGGTTCGGTCGCATCACCGACGAAGAACAGCGCGCCATCGACCTGGAGCTCCTGGGCCGGATCAATACGCTCTGGCAGACCCGCATGCTGCGCTACACGCGCCTGACGGTTGCCGATGAAATCGAGAACGCGCTTTCCTATTACCGCAATACGTTTCTGCCCGTCATCCCCAAGATCTACGCTGAGTTGTCGCACCAGCTGACTGGCGAAGCCCGCAATCCTTTCGCCCCATTGCCGGCTCCGCTGCCCGCTTTCCTGCGCATGGGAACCTGGATCGGCGGCGATCGCGACGGCAACCCGAACGTAAATGCCCAGACGCTCGAGCGCGCACTCGCGCGCAACGCCACGGCAGCGCTCGAATTCTATCTGCATGAAGTCGAATTGCTGGCGGCGGAACTCTCGCTCAGCACCCTGCTCACCCAGACGACGCCGGCACTCGAAGCCCTGGCGGACACCAGTCCCGATCTGTCGTCGCACCGTCGGGACGAGCCCTACCGGCGCGCCCTGATCGGCATCTACGCGCGCCTTGCCTCCACGGCGCGCACTCTGGTGGGGGTCGATCTCGCCCGGCGCGGCACTGCGGAGCTGGCGCCCTATGGCCATCCTGACGACTTCGAACGTGACGTCGCCACGCTGACCGACTCCCTGGAGCACCACCGGGCCGCGCCCGTCGCGCGCCTGCGCTTGCAGTCACTGCGTCAGGCGGTGCGGGTGTTCGGTTTTCACCTGGCGAGCCTCGATCTGCGCCAAAGCTCTGATGTTCATGAGCGCACGCTGACAGAACTCTTCGCTAAGGCGGGAGCTCCGGGCGGCAACGCTGCCATTGACTACGCCAGCTTGCCGGAAAACGAAAAGATTGCGCTGCTGCGCGCCGAGTTGCGGCAAACCCGTCCACTGACTTCGCCCTGGCTGGAGTACTCGGAGGAAACCCAGCGCGAACTTGCCATCATGCGCGCCGCAGCCACAGGCCGAGCCCACTTCGGCAACGAAGCGGTGCGGCAGTACATCGTTTCCCACACTGAAGCGCTCAGCGATCTGCTCGAAGTGCTGGTGCTGCTCAAGGAAGCCGGGCTGGTTCTGCCCGCGCGTCCACGCACTGACAGCAAGGCAAAGCCCGCCGCCGGCGATGGCGGCCTGATGGTCGTGCCGCTTTTCGAAACCGTGCCCGACCTCGAAGCAGGTCCCCAGATCATGTCCGACTATCTGGGCCTTCCCGAAGTCAGCGCACGCATCGCGCAATCGCAGGGCGGCATTCAGGAAGTGATGCTTGGCTACTCCGACAGCAACAAGGACGGTGGGTTCCTGACATCTAACTGGTCGCTCTACCAGGCCGAGCGGGCGCTGGTGAAAGTGTTCAGGACCCGCGGCGTGCAACTGCGACTTTTCCACGGGCGCGGCGGCAGCGTCGGTCGCGGTGGCGGGTCTACCTTCGACGCAATCATGGCGCAGCCCACGGGCTCGGTCGACGGGCAAATCCGCCTGACCGAACAGGGCGAAGTGATTCAGAGCAAATACAAGGACGCGGCTGTCGGCCGCTGGCACCTCGAAAACCTGGTTTCCGCAACGCTCGAAACCAGCCTTGTCGACGCGCAGGCCGCGCGCGATGAAGAAATCCACTTGTCGCGCTATGGCGAGGTGATGGCGTTTCTCTCGGGAGTAGCCCAGACGGCCTACCGCGATCTGGTTTATCAGACTCCCGGGTTTGCCGAATACTTTTTCGCCTCGACGCCAATTGCCGAAATCGCGGGCCTGAATATCGGCTCCCGACCGGCCGCGCGCAAGGGTGGACAGCGCATCGAGGACCTTCGTGCAATTCCCTGGGGATTCTCGTGGGCGCAATGCCGCCTCATGCTGCCCGGCTGGTTTGGCGTGGGCAAGGCGCTGGACCAGTTTATCGAACAGGGTTACGGCGGCGCACCCGCCAGCCGCAAGGCGCGTGTGCAGTTGCTACAGGACATGACGATCGACTGGCCATTTTTTTCGACGATGCTATCGAACATGGAGATGGTGCTGGCCAAGACCGATCTGAAGATCGCCGCAGGCTACTCGCAACTGGTGGCCAGCCGGGCCTTGCGCAACCGGGTCTTCGCGCGCATCGAGCAGGAGCATGCGCGCACGCTGTCCGCGCTGAAGATCATTACCCGGCGCGAACTGCTGGCCGACAACCCGATCCTCGCAGCCTCGCTGCGCGAGCGCTTTGCCTACGTCGACCCGCTGAACTATCTGCAAATCGAACTGTTGCGACGCCACCGGCAAACCGCGCGCCGCAAGACGGCCGAAGATCTTGATGACCGGATCGAACGCGCGATCCACCTGACGATCAACGGTGTGTCGGCCGGATTGCGCAACTCGGGCTAGGTTGCGTGCCCAAGTTGTCACCTTTAAGAGGTTGCTACCTGTAGTAACCGCCGGTCAGCCCGCCCCCCGCTTGGTTGTCCGGGGCATCGCGCTCGACCACCAGCAGCCGGCCAGGGACCAACGGGTGCGGCAGTACAGCCATGTCAACATCGAACACGGAACGCAGATTCACGCTGGTCAACACCTCGGCCGGTGGGCCGCAGGCAATCATCCCACCGCTGGCTACCAGCGCAATGCGATCGCACCAGCGCGCTGCCGCGTTCACATCATGCAGCACCACCAGCGCTCCGATCGATCCGGTTCCCGCCAGCGCCCGCACCGCCCGCAACAGTCGCGTCTGGTGACTTGGATCGAGTCCCGCGAGGGGTTCGTCGAGCAACAGGTACGCATGCCCTTGCGTGGCAACTGCGGCAATGCATTGCACGATCGCCCGCGCGAACTGCGCCAGACGCTGCTCGCCGCCCGAAATCGCGCTGAACATCCGCTGCGCCATGGCAGACAGATCGGCTTGCGCGAGCGCCTCGTCGATCCAGACACGGACCTGCGCTGCCGAGGCGTGCTCGAACGGATAGGCGCCCATCGCCACCAAATCATGCACAGCGAGATCAAACGACAGTCCGGCTTGCTGGGTCATGACGGCGCGCAAACGCGCCTGCGCACGGACATCGAGTTGATCAAGCGGCACGCCATCAAGCTCGATCATGCCGGACTGCGGTGCGAGTTCACCCGCCAGCGCGGCCACCAGTGTGGACTTACCGGCACCGTTGGCGCCAAGCACACCAAGTAACTCGCCACGACGAAGTTCGAAGCTGACCGAGGCCAGCACGGTTCGCGCACCGCGCGTCAGCGTAAGACCGCTAGTCCGGATCATCATGGTGTGGGCGCGCGCTGCCGGTCTATCTGCGCCCGGAGTGGCCGCCGCGGCCACCGCCACCGCCACTACCGCCAGAGGGGCGCGAGGCTCCTGGCGCTGAAGCTCCGTAGCCGCCGCCAGAAGCCCTCGCCGCAGGCGTGATGGCTCGGGCACCGGCACCGGCACCGGTGGGACGCGCCCCGGGATTGTGGTTCCAGTAGTTCTGGGCGGCCGAGCGGGACTGGTTAAATTGCTGGCGTTGCGCGGGAGTCACTGGATAACGGCCATGCAGGGCCGCATTGGCATAGGGCGCATTGCCGCGATGCGCCGGGTTGTAAACCCATGGCCCCCCGGGACCAGGGCGGACCGCGCCCCGGTAGACAGGAGCGTTGTAAACAGTGTTGAAACGGTTGTAATAGCCGTGATTGACATAGACGTAGCCCCGCCCCCAATAGGGCGTCGCCCACAGTGCCATCCCCGCGCCGACCCCAGCGCCAAACGCAAGGTATCCCCAGCCCGGGTTATAGACCGGCCAGGGCGGATACGCCGGATAGCCCCAGGACCCGTACACAATGTTCGGGTTGTAGGTCGGCACGTACACCACCTGCGGGTTGGTGGGCTGAATGATGATGTTCGACTGCGCATCAGTCGTCACCGTCATCTGACTGCCCGACTGGAGATGCCCGGCGTTGCGTGCCTGCGTGCGCAGCGCCTGCACGGCCTGCATCAGCTCGCCCGGCTGGGCCAGATACGCGTCGCCAATCTTTTGAGTCCATTCAAGCTTGTTGCCCAGCATCCTGAGCGCATCGGGAAACGCAACCAGCGACTTCACGCTGTTGTCCCAGTTTTGCTGTTGCAACGCGGCCTCCAGCGCAGACCCGGTGAGGGTGCCGTTTTTCGGACCCTGGAGCCAGATGGTCGCCGCGGCCACATCGAGAGGATAAGTCGCCGCGATCATCATCTGCGCCAGCAGAGAGTCGGGGTAAAGAGCGACCGGCGCGACCAGTGCCTGAAGCTCTGGAAGCGACAGATGTGGCCCCTGCTGCTGCCCGGTCTGCGGCTGACCCGACTGCACTTGCATCGCCTGTCCTGTAGATGGGGATTGTGGCGACGCGTACTGCGGTGCGGCAGTCTGCGGCGCGGACATCACCGGCTGGGGTGCCGTCGTGTACGACTGCGGTTGCCCCGGAGGCGTGTACGGTGGCGTCGACGGAACACGCATCGGCACGCCGGGCGGCGCGCGCGGCACCTGCAACGGTTGCTGCGCTGCCTGGCCTGGATAGGTCGCTGCCTGCGCACCATCCGAAGACAGCGTCATGGGCACGCCAGGAGGCGGCATCGCGATCGGCTGACCCAATGCCTGCGTATCCGGGGCGATCGGCTGCGCCCTTGCTGCAGAGATCACCGGCAGGCCTATCGACTGCGCCGCAGTTGCCAACCAAACCGCGACGGCAGTGCGGCGAAAAAAAGTCGCGCGGGCAATATTCATGGCGATACCGACAGAAAAGGGGCGTACTCGTCTCGTGAAGAGCAATGACCGAAGTGTAGGCCTAGATTGTCGGGCATGCACCACGTCTCAGGGCGCGCAGACGGGGTTGATCACAATAAAAGCGTGTCAGTCCGTTTCAACCGGACCGCAGCGCGGTCCGCCACGGTTCAAGGCATCGCGCGCTCGAAGGCAATCAGCGCGCGCTCCAGATCGGCCTGTAGTCGTGCGCGGGTGCTGCCAGCCACGTGACGCACACAGGATGGTGAATCGAGGTCGCGACAGGCCGGCACGATCCGTCTGGGCTGTGCTCCCCCACCAGTCCAAAGGCTCGCGCCCTCGACGAAAGCGAACTCCAGGCTATTGCGGACTGCCGTCTTGAGCGTCACGTAATCGAGTGCCTGTTCCTCGACGGCCTTGGCGAATTCGTGCGTCAGCGTGATGCGAGCGATGCCCGGATCGTCGGTCGACAACACGATGGGAACCCCTGCCTTCAGGAATGCCCCAAGCGGATGACGCTTGCCCTTGACGCCAAGAATCAGATCATTGCTTGAAAGGTTGATTTCGACGGCGACTTGCTTGCGCGCCATGAGTTGCAACAACGCCAGCGCATCGCGCTCATAAGCCAGGTCCACGCCGTGACCGATGCGGCGCGCGCCCGCCACCTGCACCGCCTCGCGGATGTGAAACAGGAGGTGTTCCGGAGGCACAAGTCCTTCGACCAGTTCGCCGGCATGCAACGCGAGAGGGAAATCCGGATTGCGTTGATGAAGCCATGCAAGAACGGTCATCTGGTTCCGATAGTCGGCCAGGGCTTGCGGGGAGTCCTCGGGTCCCACCAGATTAAAGCCGACAAAACGCGGATCTGCGGCACCGAGGCGGTGCGCCAAGACCCCTTGCGCAAACACCTCGTC
>JADZBO010000114.1 GCA_020851995.1 Burkholderiaceae bacterium | reverse complement strand
GGGTGCCCTATACCCCGGCCGGGCTCAGACTGCGCCGGTCCGCTGCGCGGACTGCCCTGCGTTTGCTGGTCCCGCCGGGCGGCGAGAGTCAGGCTCTCGCCTTCATCCCGTCGGTCCGGCGCAAGCCTCGGCGGCGCAATTCGCCCTTCAGGGGTATAGGGCACCCTCTCCGGATAGCGAAAGACTTAAGCAACATCGCAAGAGCACAGACGACCTATCGCAGGGCGCGGTTCGACAGGTAAACTCAGCGTCGCAACACCAAAAACAAAAGCAATCGCAGTGGAGACAAAATCAAAATGCAACTGATTGACATGCATTCCCACTGGGGCACCAAACGCGGATACGTCCTGCGCACCCAGGAAGAACTCGGACAACAAAAGAAGACATGGAACTCTGAGACCAAGTACGTCACCGAACAGGAAATGGCGGACTACTTTCGTGCATCGAATGCGCGTGTCATCCTGGACCTCGGTTTCACCAAATTCGCTCCCCTCGAAGAAGTCCGCGCCCTGCATGACTACTCCTTCGAAATGCAACGCACTCACCCGGACGTCGTGCTCGGCAACTGGTTTCATATCGATCCCGTCATCCACGGGCGCGCCGGGCTCGCAGAACTGCGGCGCTGCATTGACTCGAAAGCCGGATTCATCGGTCTGGGCGTCAACGGCTCAGGCTCCGTACCAGCGAGTGACCCAGCATATGACCCCTATTACAAACTCTGCACCGAGGCCGGCATCCCGGTCCTGATTTTTGTTGGCACGACAGGCCTTGGCGCCGGATTGCCCGGTGGCATGGGTATCCTGCTGGATAGCTGTCACCCCCGGCATCTCGACTGGGTTGCCGCCAAAAATCCGGGACTGCGCATCGTCGCCGCCCGCCCCGGCTGGCCCTGGCAGGCTGAAACCATTGCTGTGTTGATGCACAAGCGCAATATCTGGTACGAACTGCACGGCTGGTCACCCAAATACTTCACCCCGGATCTCAAGCACGACATCGCGCGGCGCCTGCAGGACCGCATCATGTTCGGTGGCGACTATCCGCTCTACACCTTCGAGCGCCTCACCAGCGAATGGAAGGCCGAAGGGTATTCACAAGCAATTCTTGACAAGGTGTTCCACCAGAACGCCGAAGCATTTTTAAGCGGAGCAGAGCGCTGATGGATCTTGGACTCAAAGGTAAAGTCGCCATCGTCGGCGGCGGCAGCATGGGTATCGGCCTGGGCATCGCGACGCGCCTGGCCGCGGAGGGCGCAGATCTCGTGATCTTCGCGCGCCGACTGCCCGCGCTGACGAAAGCCGCGGAAAACCTGGCCAGCACCTACGGAGTGCGGGTCGTTCCGGTCACGGCCGACATCCGCGATCAGGATGAAAGCGGGCGTATCGTGCAGACCGCGATCGACAGCTTCGGCAAACTCGACATCCTCGTCAACAACGACGGTGCGCCGCCCCTTGGGGCAATCGACTCATTTGACGACATGGCCTGGCAGAAGGCCATCGAGCAGAACCTGTTTTCCGTCATCCGGATGGTTCGCTCGGCCCTGCCCCACCTCAAGGCAGCCGGCGGCGGCAGCATCCTGAACATATCAGCAATCTCGGCGATTCAGCCGATCGCCAAGTTCGGGCTTTCCGTCGCCACCTGGGCCGGTCTGATTGGCTACGCCAAGACACTCTCGCTTGAAATCGCGGCGCACGGCATTAACGTCAATACGATCTGTCCGGGATACATCGACACAGATCGCCTGCAGAAAGTCTTCAATTCCGGCACACAGGATCCGGCGACCGTGCGGGCCGGCCTCGAAGCCGAAATCCCGCTCGGGCGCATTGGCCTGCCGTCAGACATCGCCAACCTTGTCGCATTGCTTGTCTCTCCGGCGGGCGCCTATATCACCGGGTGCACGATACCGGTTGACGGCGGCCTGTTCCGCGCACTGAGGTAACGCCCATGACCGCTACATCGCCGCAGGGTGCCTGGACGCGACTGACCCCGGCGCTGCGCGAAAAGTACATCGCAAGCGGCGCATGGAAGGATGTCACGTTCTATCACTATCTGGAGCTCCGCGCGCGCGAGCACCCGGAGCGGGTCGTGTTTATCGACGCAAACCGCTCGATCACGTACGGAGAACTCAAGAACGAAATCGATCGTTGTGCCGCGTTTCTGCGTGGCCTTGGGATCGGCCCGGGCGACGTCGTGACGATTCAGATTCCGAACCGCATCGAGTTTCCGGTCGTGTTCTTTTCGCTCGAACTGATCGGCGCGATCGCCAACAAAATCAGTCCCGATTTTCGCCGGCGCGAAGTGGAATACATCCTGCGCTTTTCAGGCAGCAAGGGTTATGTCTGCGCATCGAACTTCAAGGGCTTCGACTACCCGGCGATGATCGGCGAACTGCGCCACACACTGCCCGATCTCGCCTGCGTGGTGGTCTGCGGCGAAACAAGCGTTTCCAACGTTCACTCGCTTGAACAGGGCCTGCGTCAGGCTGCCCCCATCAGCGCGACCGAACGCGTGCACATGGATCCCGACACGATCATGCGCATGGCCTTCACGTCCGGTACCACCGGCGACCCCAAGGGGGTCATGCACAGCTTTAATACTTCGCTCTACCCGGCTTATATCGTCAACTCGGAAATGAACGTGACGGCTGACGAGGTGTTCCTGATCTGGCTGCCCGTCGGCTTGAACTGGGGCTATCTCACGCTGCTGCAGACGGTGATCGCGGGTGCCCGCGCGGTGTTGATGGAGCGCTTCAGCGCAGAGCAGGCGCTGCAGTTGATCGAACAGCACCGCGTGAGCTTCATTCCTACCGCGCCCGCCTCGCTGCAGATGATTCTGAATGTTCCCGGCTTTCGCAGCTACGATTGCGCGTCACTCAGGGTGGTCGTGACCGGCGGAGCCTCCGCAGCGATCGAGACCATCCGGGCCTACCAGCAGAATATGCAGGGCCACTTGCTTGAACTGTACGGCATGCTCGAAGATGGCTTTCATACGTTTACCCGCTTCGAGGATGACCCCGCGAAGGTCAACGGAACCATCGGGCGGGTGGTCGGGGAAATGGAGCTCCGCATCATTGACGACGCCGGGCGGGACGTACCGTATGGAGCAGAAGGCGAAATCGCGGCCTATGGGCCATCGGTGCATCTGGGCTATTTCAATAATCCGGTCGCCAACCAGGAGCTGTTTACCGCCGACGACTGGTTCCGCACGGGAGACCTCGGCAAGTACGTCGACGATGCCGGTAACGTCATGATCGTCGGCCGGCGCAAGGAGATGATTAACCGCGGCGGCAAGAAGTATTTTCCGCGTGAAATCGAAGAATTCCTGTATGCTCACCCGTCGATTCTTCATACGGCAATTGTGGGCGTCAACGATGTCAGGCTGGGCGAGCGCAACTGCCTTTGTGTCGTGCTCAAGCCTGGTGCGACCCTGGATCTGGAAACCGCTGTGGGGTTTATCAAGGGCCAGGTTGCCGACTATAAATTGCCGGAGATGATCGAGTTTTATGACGAGTTGCCGTTCACTCCAACCGGAAAGATACGTCGCCACGTTCTGACGGCCGATGTGCTTGAGCGCATTCGGCGCAGGCAGTCCGAGGCATCCTAGGCAGTGTCTGTCGGCACGAATCGTTTTGTGATGCCATCCGCCCGCTCTCACCCTGAACAAAGGAAACTCCATGCATGACGTTCCTCGCTTCAAGATGCAATTTGGACTGCTTTTCTCTGGCCTGATGCTCGTGGCCAGCGCCTCGCTGCACGCTCAGCAGGCGGCTGCGCCCGCGGCGCCAGCGGCGTCTGCCGTGAAGTCCACCGCAGAGTTTCAGTGGCTGGGACAAGCGGGCTGGCGCATCGTATCGCCAGCTGGCAAACTCATTGTGGTTGATCCATGGATCAAAGGTGGCCCCAAGGCGCCCAAGGAATACAAGGACGACCTGAAAGCGATCGGTCCTGTCGATGTTCTGCTGGTGACGCATGCCCACGGCGATCACCTGGGTGATGCACCGGATCTTGCAAAGCTCAACAAGACCAAACTATACGGGCCAGCCGACATGATCACCCCGCTCACCCTCATTGGCGCGCTGCCGCCAGAGCTTGGCCACCGATTCAACAAATCGGGCACGGTCAAGCCCGCCGGCATCAAGGTCACCGCCGTGCGCGCAGAGCACTCATCGCTCATCGTGTGGCCCGACGCCAACGGCAAACCCCAGGAACACGCCGCGGGCGAGCCCGTGGGCTTCATCATTGAGCTCGAAAACGGCACCAAGATCTGGCACATGGGCGATACCGGTTTGTTTGGCGACATGAAGTTCATCGCGGATCACTACAAGCCGGATATCGTCATGGTGCCGATCGGCGGCAACTTCACGATGGGACCGGAAGATGCAGCGTTCGCGGTCAAGAACTGGATCAAGCCGAAGATTGTGATCCCGATGCATTACAACTCGAGCCCGATGACGCCCGGCACGCTGGCTGAATTCGAGGCCGCCATGAAAGGCAGCGACACCAAGATCGTGCCTTTCACCGAAGGCCAGAAGCAAAATCTCTGAGCCAGTATGTCGGGTGACCCGCACCTGATTCCGCCTTTTTGTGGCGGGAGAAGGTCCCGGGCCACTCGCTCCCGGCGCGCCGCTGCCGGGACTTTCGCCTCATGCAAACAATCGGGCAACTTCGCCTGATGCAAACGATCAGACAATTTCGGAGCATTTCATGAAGAAGGTCATGCTGGTCACGGGTGCCGGTCGCGGCATCGGTGCCCAGATCGCGCTGCTGGCGGGATCCCGCGGCTATGCGGTCGCCGTCAACTACCAGAACAGCCGGGACGCGGCGCTCGATGTGGTCAGGCAAATCGAGGCCTCGGGCGGCACAGCGATCGCACTTCAGGCCAATGCCGGCAATTCGGCGGAGGTCACGCGCCTCTTCGGCGAAGTTGACGCGCAACTCGGCACGCTGGATGTCCTCGTCAATAATGCCGGCATCCTGGCAAGTTACCGGGTTGATGCGCTCGACGAAGACAATCTGCGCAAGACGTTCGAGGCCAATGTGTTCAGCGCGTTTTACTGCTCCCGCGAGGCCGTGCGACGCATGTCGACGGCGCACGGCGGCCGCGGTGGAGTGATCATCAACGTGTCGTCGGTAGCCGCACGCATGGCTGCCGTGGCTGGCGGTACCGTCTACTCGGCCTCAAAAGGTGCCATCGACTCGTTCAACCTTTCGCTTGCCAAGGAAGTCGGACTCGAGGGAATCCGGGTGAACGCCGTTCGACCAGGTCTGATCGACACCGAAATACACGCACCGCGTGGCGGCCTGGACAAGATCCGCGAAATGGCAAAGACGGGCGTACCGATGGGACGTTCGGGCTCACCGGCCGAAGTCGCCGAGGCCGTCCTGTGGCTCGCATCCGACGCCGCATCCTACGTGCACGGCAGCGTGCTCGACGTGGCTGGCGGACGTTAGCTCAAACCCGGGACGTGGATACCGCATCGGCACAGCGCGTATCAGCCGTCGCCAGTGTCGCGTTCAACGCTTGAAGGCGCGGTTTTAAGTGCCTGATAGCGTTGAACACTGCACTAAGTACGACCCAATCCGAGGTAGCTTTCGATGACCCGCGGATCACCCGCGAGGTCGTTGGCCGGGCCCTCCAGCGCGATCGAACCGGTCTCCAGCACATAACCGTAGTCGGCGATCTGCAGTGCCGCACGGGCGTTTTGCTCGACCAGCAGGATTGATACGCCCGCATCGCGCAGGCGATTGATCACTTCGAAAATTTCCCGCACGATCCTTGGTGCCAGACCCAGGCTGGGCTCGTCGAGCATCAGCAATCGCGGCTTCGACATGAGGGCGCGACCGACCGCCAGCATTTGCCGTTCACCTCCCGAAAGCGTGCCCGCCAGCTGCTGGGCGCGCTCTTTGAGACGCGGAAACAGCGCGTAGACCTCTTCGAGCGTATCAGTCCAGTTGCGCTCGCGTGCGCGATACCGGCGAAAACCGCCAAGCAGCAGGTTGTCCCGGACCGTCATGCTGGCAAAAAGCTCCCGCTTTTCCGGTACCAGCGACATACCGGCCGAAACGCGACGCTCGACCTCCCAGCGTTGAACGTCGGTACTCTCGTAGCGCACGATCCCCGAGGCATGCCCGATTCCCGGAAGCGCGCCCATGACGCCGTTGAGCAGGGTCGACTTGCCGGCTCCATTGGCGCCGATCACGGTCACAATGCTGCCGGCGCGCACGGTGAGTCGGGTGCGGGTGAGCGCCTCGACCTTGCCGTACCGCACAGCAAAGTCTTCAATCTCCAGCAGGTTGCCTGACAAGCCGTCGCCGTGTGCCCGCATTTGCGTCGCTATCCCAACCCGCTCCGAATGGCCGCCCTTCATGGCCGTTTCTCCTGCGGTACGGTGGCAACTCGCGCATCCGTGGCCGCATCGTAGACGTGATCAGCATTTGCATTGACAGCAGCACTGACAGCAGCATCGGCAGTGACATCGGCAATGGCATTGGCATCGGCATTGGCATTGGCATCGGCATTGGCATTGGCATTGGCATTGGCATTGGCATTGGCATTGGCATTGGCATTGACATCAGTATCCGTGTCGTCCACACCGCCAAGATACGCTTCCAGGACGGCGGGATTGCGCTGAATCTCCGCCGGGGGACCTTCGGCAAGCTTTGCACCAAAATCCATGACGACCAGATGATTGGTCAGACGCATGACAAAATCCATGTCGTGCTCAACGAGAAGAATTCCGAGGCCCTCGTCGCGCAGTTGGCCAAGCACTTGGGCCAGTTCCTGTTTTTCCTTGTAGCGCAACCCGGCGGCGGGCTCGTCAAGCAGCAGCAGCACCGGATCGGAAGCAAGCGCCCGCGCGATCTCCAGGATGCGCTGCTGGCCGAGAGCCAGGTTGCCGGCGAGTTCATACAGCGAATCGCCAAGCCCGACCCGCTGTAACTGAATACTGGCCTCGTGCAGAAGTTGTGCCTCGCGCGCGCGGTCAAGCCGCAAACATCCCTGCACCACGCCGACCTGCGTGCGCAGGTGCGCGCCGAGGGCAACGTTCTCGAGCACTGACATGCCCGCGAGCAACTGGACGTGCTGGAACGTTCGGCTGATTCCGCGCCTGGCGATTTGCCTGGCCAGTTGGCCGTCGATGCGTTCGCCCATGAACGTGACCGCGCCGGCAGTCAGCGGCGTCACGCCGGTAATGAGGTTGAAGGTAGTGCTTTTACCCGCGCCGTTCGGACCGATCAGGCCAACGATCTCGCCGGCACGCAAGGCGAAGCTGATGTCGTTCACTGCGACCAGACCGCCAAATTCCTTGCGGATCGTATCGACCGCAAGAATCGGCTGACCCGCCGCGGGTCGCACGCGCCGACCAAGTGCGGGCGCTGTCGGGGGTGGCTCACGCCGGCGCCCAGAAGGCGGACCGGCCAGCCGGTTCCAGACCGACGAAACGATAGGCCAGAGGCCGTCCTGCGCATACTGCAGCATGACGACCAGCAGCACGCCGAAGACGATGAGCTCAACATTGACATCCGTGTGAAGCAGCCGGGGGGCCAGGTCCTGGATCTGGTCACGAACCGTCAGAATGACCGCCGACCCCAGCAAAGCGCCCCAGACGTAGCCGGCTCCGCCGACGACCGCCATGAACAGATAACTGATCCCTTGCAGCAAGCCGAACGGATTGGGGCTGACCGCCCGCTGCATGTGTGCGAACAGCCACCCTGAAAGACTGGCCAGCAACGCAGCGTAGACGAAAATAATCACCTTGTAGCGAGCCGTGTCGACGCCAAACGACTCGGCCATCCCGGCACCCGATTTCAGGGCGCGAATCGCGCGCCCTGGGCGTGAATCGAGCAGGTTGTTGGTCACCAGCACCGCCAGGAGCAGAAGTACCCAGATCAGAAAGTACATGCCGCGCCCCGATGCCAGCGACAGCCCGAAAAATTCCAGGGGTTCGATCCCTGAAATTCCGTCGTGCTTGCCAAGCCACTCCATATTGCCGAACAGAAAGTACAGCGAAATGCCCCAGGCAATCGTACCCAGCGGCAGGTAATGCCCGGAAAGCCGCAAAGTGATCGCGCCGATGAAAAACGCCAGGCCCGCAGTCAGTGCCAAGCCGATCAGCAGACCGATCCAGGGCGAACCCCCATAGCGTGTGGTGTAAACCGCGGTGGCATAGGCGCCGATACCGACAAACGCCGCCTGCCCGAACGAGGTCAACCCGCCCACACCCGTCAGCAAGACCAGTCCGAGCGACACCAGTGCCGCGAGACCGATGTAATTGAGTTGCGTGATCCAGAACTCCGGCGTGGCGGGGACCAGGGGCAGCGCCGCGAGAGCCGCGATCAGGACGAGGAATGTGACGCGCGGCTTCATGTCACTCCTCGTCTTCGATGTGATGCGTGGTCAGCGAGCGCCAGAGCAGCACCGGAATGATCAGGGTGAACACGATCACCTCCTTGTAGGCGCTCGCCCAGAAGGATGCGAACGCCTCGAGAAGACCAACCACCAGCGCGCCGGCCGCCGCGAGCGGATAGCTCGACATCCCGCCGATGATGGCAGCGACAAAGCCCTTGAGCCCGATCAGGAATCCGGCATCGTAGTACACCGTCGTCATGGGCGCGATCAGCATGCCGGAGATCGCGCCAACAAGCGCCGCGACCATAAAAGTAATGCGCCCGGACATGACCGTACTGATACCCACTAGCCGCGCGCCGCGCCGGTTGACTGCGGTTGCGCGCAGGGCGCGTCCGTACAGTGTGAACCCGAAAAACAGCCACATCAGGAAGATCAGAATGGCGCTTGCAATCACCACAAAGAGGCTCTGCGATGACCAGGGGCCCAGTCCAAAATCGACCATGCCGGACAGGAACTCCGGTGTGCGGCGGCCCTCTGGCCCGAAGAAGACCAAGCCCAGCCCTGTGAGGGCAAAGTGCACGGCCACCGAGGCGATCAACAGCACCAGCACGGACGCCTCAGCGAGGGGTTGGTAGGCAATGCGATAGAGCATCGGGCCCAGCGGCACGACCAGCGCCAGCGCAATCAGGACGTTACCCCACAACGGCAGCCCCACGCCGGCCAGCTGGGGAACCAGCCAGAACATGACCGCAGGGTAGACCAGGTCAGTGAACGCGGCGCGTGCCAGTGGCCCGAAGCGCTGCGCACGCGCGCTGCGCACACACTCCATCACAAACGCTGTCACCCCGCCCATCAGCAGAAGCCAGACAGTCGCGGGCGCCTTGCCTTCGCACAGCATCGCCAGCGTCAGGGCGCCAAACGTGACGAACTCCCCCTGCGGAATAAAGATCACGCGCGTGACGGCGAACACCAGCACGAGCGCCAGACCCAGCAAGGCATAGACTGCGCCGTTAACGACGCCGTCTTGCGCCAGGATGAGGGCAATTGAAAAATCCACGGATATTCGCCTAGACCGTGGCAACCGCCAGGCGCACACGCTGTGCGATGACCGCAGCCAGCAACGCCTTGATCAGATCGCCAGGGATAAACACCACCATCGCCCAGATTGCCTTGGCCGGATCCATGCCAGCGACCATCGCCATCCAGGGGATCCCGACCAGATAGACCACGCCCATGGATCCAACAGCCGCCGCCAGCCAGCAGCGAAAAACCTGCAAACCGGCCGAACGACTCGCAGCGGGTTGGGGCGAGCCCGCGAGCCAACCCGTCACGGCAGCGCCGGGAATCATCCCGAGCAAAAATCCTGCCGTTGGGCCAGCGAGCACTGCCAGCCCCGCCCTGCCCCCCGGCAAGACCGGAATGCCGAGCAACGCCAGCGCCACATAGAGCGTGACCGCCAGCGCGCCGCGCCGCGGGCCGAGCACCAACCCGGCGAGCATCACCCCCAGTGTCTGCAGTGTCAGTGGCACCGGGACGACCGGCACCGGGATCGGCGGCATCAGGCTCAGCACGACAATCAGTGCGGCGAAAAGCGCCACCAACACAATATCTTTCGTTTTCAAACCAACCTCTGTCAGTCAAAATCAGCCAGCACGGGCATCGATGGCCTCAGCGATTTCGCCGGCACGACGCACGGTGCGCACCAGCATCGGAACGATCAGTCGCACTGCATGGACCGGGATGCCACGCGCCGCTTGCGCTTCGCGGATTTCCTGCCACTGCGCGGTCAGTTCAGGGATCATGCGCAAGGTCAGGCCAAACGCCAGCGCGACTCTTTCCGGACTGGCCCAGCCGAGTTTGCCCAGTGGCGTGACCAGCCATTCGACCACGGCCATCATACTGGCCAGCGGAGTTGAAAACGTGACGGCCAGCGCGGCCAGAACCAGCGCCGAGAGCCTCAGAATCATTTCCGCAGCGGCGCCGGGGCTTTGGACCCATGCGGTGTACATCCCGAGCGCAAGCATAAACCACAGCAGACCGCGCAGTTGAATCCAGAGCACCCCCGCAGCCACGCCGCAGGACCGAACGAGAAAGGCCGAAACCCCCACCGCCAGGCCCAGCCAGACCAGACTGTGGACGGTCAGCAGCACCGCCCCGGCCACCGCGAGCGCAAGCAGCTTGGTTCCGGCTGGCAGGCGGTGCAGCCAGGATCGCCCCGGCACGTAGAGCACCGTGTTCATCCGCAGTGACTCCGATACCAGGCGAGGGCGTCGGCAGGCTCGCCATCCATCGCGATGCGGCCCTGATCCACCACGATCACCCGATCCATTTGCGCCATCAGGCCGAGATCGTGGCTGACGACCAGCGCAGGCTGCTCCAGCGCCTCGAGAATTCCAACAAACCGGTTACGGCAGCGCAGATCCAGTTGCGTGGTTGGTTCGTCCATGACGAGGTAACCAGGTCGCGTGGCCAGGACTCCGGCCAGAGCGACCAGTTGCCGCTCGCCACCGGAGAGCGTGTGGATCAGCCTGGCCGCCAGCCCGGCGATGCCCAGCGCACTAAGCGCCTGCGTGACCCTGTGGTCGCGCGCCACCGGATCGGGTTCCCGGTGCTTGAGTCCGAACGCAATATCTTCGGCCACGACCGGGAATACGATCTGGTTGTCAGGATTCTGGAAAACAAAGCCCACGCTGCGCCGGATTGCCGCAAGGTCGCCCCGCGTGTCGAGGCCGCCGACCAGAACCTGCCCCTCGGTGGGCAGCACCAACCCGTTGATCAGCCGAGCCAGCGTGCTTTTGCCCGCCCCGTTGGGACCAATCAGCCCAACGCGGCGTTGCGACAACGTCAGGGTAATCCCTGACAGCGCCGTCAGACCGTTGCGACGGACAAGCACGTTTTCAAACTGGATTAACATGGCGATCGATTATGCCCGAGAACCTTTTTGATTTACGGCACTCCAACCACGATCATGCAGAAAATCGAGAAAACCGATGCCCAGTGGCGAGAGCAGCTCTCGCCGCAAGAGTACTTTGTCGCCAGGCAAAAAGGCACCGAACGCGCGTTTACCGGCCGCTACTGGAACCATGCTGAGTTTGGCATTTACCGCTGCATCGGCTGCGGGACGCCGTTGTTTGCCTCGGATACCAAGTTTGACGCAGGCTGCGGTTGGCCCAGTTATTTCGAGCCCATCGATCCGGCGCGCGTCCGTGAGCAAACCGATGAAAGCCACGGCATGATCCGCACCGAAGTGCTGTGTAATATCTGCGATTCCCATCTCGGGCACGTATTCCCCGACGGTCCCCCGCCGACGGGATTGCGCTATTGCATCAATTCACTGTCTTTACAGTTCGAACCGGTCAAGCCATGAAGAAATTTCTGTTCGATCTGTTCCCCCTGATTCTGTTTTTCGTGGCGTATAAGTTCGCCGGTATTTATGTCGCTACGGGCGTCGCGATCGTCGCGGCGGTGCTGCAGATCGCCTGGATCTACCTGCGCGGTGGCCCCATCGAAGGCATGCACTGGATCAACCTGACGGTGATCGTGGTCTTCGGCGGCGCCACGCTCTGGCTGCAGGACGATACGTTCATCAAATGGAAGCCCACCGTGTTGTACTGGCTGTTTGGCTGCGTCCTGCTCGTCAGCCAGTTCCTTCTCAAGCGCAACCTGTTGCTCAAACTGCTCGGCGAAAAGATCGCGATGCCGGCTCAGGCCTGGGCCAGGCTCAGCGTCAGCTGGGCAACGTTCTTTCTTGCTGCGGGCGGGCTCAACCTGTTCGTTGCATTCTCGGGCATGTTCACCGAAACGCAAT
>JADZBO010000113.1 GCA_020851995.1 Burkholderiaceae bacterium | reverse complement strand
TGGGTGAGCCAGGCGCGCTCCTCGGGCAGGAAGCCGGAGTTTTTCTGGTTGGATCGCCAGTTTTTCAGGTCGATTTGCTGGTGCGCGATATTCCAGTCGCCGCAAATGACGAACTCGCGCCCAGTCTTGCGATGCTCCGCCATCAGGTCGGCGAGCCAGGGCTTGAACGTGTCCAGAAAACGGAATTTGGCCTCCTGGCGCTCCGGGCCGCTTGAGCCAGACGGCAGGTAGGCGCTGATCACCGAGAAGTCCCGCCAATCGGCACGGATGATGCGGCCCTCGGCGTCGAACTCTTCACAGTTCATACCCAGTGCCACGCGCTCGGCGGCCTGTTTGAGGTAAATGCCGACGCCGCTGTAGCCCTTCTTTTCGGCGGCGCAAAAATGACCCGTGTAGTCCAGCGGATTTTTCAGGTCGTCGTGGATGTCAGCGAGGTGTGCCTTCAATTCCTGCAGGCAGACAATGTCCGCCCGATTCTGGCCAAGCCAGGTGAGCAGTCCTTTGTTGAAGGCCGAGCGGATACCGTTCAGGTTCAGGG
The DNA here is from genome assembly GCA_020851995.1 of Burkholderiaceae bacterium. Taxonomy (GTDB): domain Bacteria; phylum Pseudomonadota; class Gammaproteobacteria; order Burkholderiales; family Burkholderiaceae_B; genus Zwartia. The sequence continues at coordinate 10,922 of JADZBO010000113.1, read as the reverse complement.
AAGTAATGCGAAGCACGTCGGACTCCGGGGCAATGAGATAATGGCGAATCGTGAAATGACTGCGGGGAAACTATGTCATCAGATGCGGATCGTCTTGCTTTCGTGCAGTTTGCGCTTGATGAGGGCGTGCTGCGCTTTGGAAGTTTTGTCACCAAGTCGGGTCGTACCAGCCCGTACTTTTTCAATGCGGGGCTGTTCAACCGCGGCGGATCCGTCGGACGATTATCGCAGTTTTACGCGCAGGCGCTGATCGATTCTGCCGTGCCGTTCGATATGCTGTTCGGGCCAGCCTACAAGGGGATCCCGCTGGCGACAGCGACTGCCGTGGCGCTTGCCAATCACGCCGGAATGCAGGGTCGCGACGTCCCGTTTGCGTATAACCGCAAAGAGGCCAAGGACCACGGCGAGGGCGGGCTGTTGGTGGGCGCGCCCCTGAAAGGGCGGGTCGTCATCATTGATGACGTCATTACGGCGGGTACATCGGTTGCCGAGTCTGTTGACATCATCCGCGCTGCTGGCGCTGAACCCGTTGCCGTGCTGATCGCGATGGACCGGATGGAGCGCGCGGGCGCCGATGGCAGCCTTTCGCCACACTCCGCAGTGCAGGAGGTGCAGCAGCGCTATGGCCTGCCCGTGGTGAGCATTGCATCGCTCACGGATATCCTGGCATTGCTTGCCGACAGCGCCGAATTTGCCAGCCACAGGGATGCAGTGCTTGCATACCGCGCCCGATACGGCGTATAGCCTCAGCCGGGCGCGCGGCGGGCCGCGTTGGGCAGGGCGGTGGTCCGCCCGTTGCTCATGGTGGGGCGATGGTGCTCTCTGGACGAGGCGAACGCCTTTCGCAGAACCCTTGCGCACTGGGTTCATGCGCAAGGAGGCCGCCACACGCAAGTGCTCTAGGCGTCAAGCTTCGCCTTCAGCAGGTCGTTGACCTGCTGTGGGTTGGCCTTGCCTTTGGCGGCCTTCATGATCTGACCGACCAGCGAATTAAACGCTTTTTGCTTTCCAGCCCGGTATTCGGCGACGATCGCGGGATTGTCGGTGATGACTGTGTCGATCATCGATGCGATGGCACCGCTGTCGCTGATCTGCTTCAGTCCTTTTGCGGCGATGATGGCATCGGGATCTCCGCCGTTTTCACCCTGCCACATCGCCGCGAAGACGTCCTTGGCCATCTTGTTCGATATCGTGCCGTCGATGATGCGCGCGACCAGCGCGGCCAGTTGCGCTGCGGCCACCGGGCATTGTGTGATGTCCTTTTCCTCGCGGTTCAGCGCGGCAGACACTTCGCCCATCACCCAGTTGGCGCCAAGCTTTGCCTGACCGGCGGGCAGAGCACGCACAACGTCCTCGAAGTAGGCCGCAAGTTCGCGGCTCGAGGAGATCTGGGCTGCGTCGACCGGTGCAAGACCATAGTCGGCGATAAACCGGATCCTGAGCGCAGCCGGAAGTTCTGGCAAGGTGGCGCGAACCGCGTCGACCCATTCCGGCGCGATGACCAGCGGGGGTAAATCGGGGTCCGGAAAGTAGCGGTAGTCATGCGCGTCTTCCTTGCTGCGCATGCTGCGGGTTTCATCCCGATCTGCGTCATAGAGGCGCGTTTCCTGCACGACCTTGCCGCCGTCTTCGATCAGCTCGATCTGCCGGCGCACTTCGTACTGAATGGCGCGCTCCAGAAAGCGAAACGAGTTCACGTTCTTGATTTCGCAGCGGGTGCCAAATTCGGCTTGGCCGACAGGCCGCACCGAAACGTTCGCATCCACCCGGAAGGAGCCTTCCTGCATGTTGCCATCGCAAATGCCAAGCCAGACCACCAGGCTGTGCAGCGTCTTGGCATAGGCGACGGCTTCGGCGGCGGAGCGCATTTCGGGTTCAGAAACGATTTCAAGCAGCGGGGTACCGGCACGGTTCAGGTCGACCCCCGTGGAGAGTTCTCCGTGTGGTCCGATAAAGTCGTCGTGCAGTGACTTGCCCGCATCCTCCTCCAGGTGGGCCCGGGTGAGGTTGACGGTTCTTTCCTGATCCCCCACGAAAAACGTGATGGCCCCGCCCTGTACGACCGGGATTTCGTATTGGGAGATCTGGTAGTTTTTCGGCAGATCCGGGTAAAAGTAGTTCTTGCGCGCGAAAATCGAGCGCGGCGCGATGGTTGCCCCAACAGAGAGACCGAAGCGAATGGCTTTTTCCACCGCCATCCGGTTCATGACAGGCAGGGACCCGGGCAACGCGAGATCGACTTCGTTGGCCTGGGTGTTGGGCAGCGCGCCGAATTGGGTGCTGCTGCCTGAAAAGATCTTGGTGTGGGTGGAAAGCTGCGTGTGCGTTTCCAGACCGATGACGATTTCCCATGCCATTATGCTTGCCCCGCGATGCGCTGATGCCAGTCGGTTGCCAGTTGGAACTGGTGCGCAACCGCAAGCAGGCGCCCTTCGTCAAAATAGTTTCCGATGATCTGCAGGCCAACCGGAAGCGGTTTGCCTGCAGCACCTGTGGCAAAACCGCAGGGTATCGACATGCCGGGAAGACCGGCAAGGTTCAGGCCGAGCGTGTAGACGTCGGCGAGCCACTCTGCGGTGGGGTCGTCGGCGTCCGCGCCGATCGGTCTGGCGACCGTTGGTGTGACAGGGCCCATGATGACATCGCACTGGCCGCGCAATGCACTCTGAAAGTCGTCGGCGATCATGCGCCTGATGCGTTGCGCCTGCAGATAGTAAGCATCGTAATAGCCGTGCGACAGCACGTAGGTGCCGACCAGAATGCGACGCTGGACTTCGGCACCGAACCCTTCAGCCCGCGAGCGGCCGGTCATGTCGGCCAGGTCCGTATAGTCCGCCGCACGATGGCCATAGCGCACGCCGTCGTAGCGGGCGAGGTTGCTGGAGGCTTCGGCGGGTGCGATGACGTAGTAGGCGGGAATCGCCAGGCGCGTGTTTGGCAATGAGATGTCGACGCGGGTGGCGCCCAGAGCCACAAATTGGGCCAGAGCGGCTTCGACGGCATCGCCTACAGGCGCCGCCAGCCCGACGCCGAAATACTCGCGCGGAACGCCAATCCGCAGGCCCTGCAGGGGCAGGTCCGGGTTCTTTCCAAACGCCTGGTCAAAGTCGGCGAAAGCTCCGCGGATGCGGCCCGGCGCGTTTACCTGCCCGTTACAGCGCTCCGCGCTGGTCGCATCGCGCGGATCGAATCCGCTGATCGTGTCGAGCATATCAACGAGGTCGATGGCGGCTGCGGCGAAGGGGCCCGCCTGATCAAGGCTCGAACCATAAGCGATCATGCCGTAGCGCGATACCGTGCCGTAGGTGGGTTTGATGCCGCTGACCCCGCACAGCGCCGCCGGCTGACGTACCGAACCGCCGGTATCCGTACCCATGCTGGCCATAACCAGACGCGCCGCGACGGACGCGGCCGAGCCGCCCGAAGACCCGCCCGGCACTGCGGAGAGATCCCAGGGGTTGCGCGCAGGCCCGTGGACTGAATGCTCGTTGCCGGAGCCCATGGCGAACTCGTCGCAGTTAAGTTTGCCAAGTGACACCGCGCCTGCCGCCTTGAGACGGGCCACCACGGTTGCATCGTAAGGACTGACGTAATCCTTGAGCATGCGGCTGCCCGCCGTGCTGCGCCAGCCTTGCGTGACGAAGACATCCTTGTGCGCGATGGGCACGCCGGTCAGAGGGCCGGCCGTGCCGGCTTCGATCATCGAATCCGCATGGCGGGCCTCAGCCAGGGTGAGCTCTTCATCGATGTGAACGAACGCATTGAGGTCGTCGCGCGCCTGTGCTGCGGCGAGTGACGCACGGGCGAGTTCGACTGCGCTGACTTCGCGCGCCGCAAGTGCCCGGCGTAGCGCGGCGACGCCGGCGTATGAAGTGAGGGGACCAGCCATTATTCGATTACCTTGGGAACGAGGAAGAGTCCGTCGCGCACGCCCGGACCGTTGGCCATCAGCGCGGCGCGGCGTTGCGTCGAGGTCATTTCGGTGACGATATCGTCTCGCAGACGCAAGGCAACATCCTCCACCGCGCTGAGCGGGTGGGCAAGGGGTTCGACGCCACGGGTGTCGACTGCCTGCAACTCCTGGATCAGACCGAAAATCCTGTTGAGATCAGCCTGAGCCTGGGATTGCTGGTCGGGCGTGAGTTGCAGCCTGGCCAATCGGGCGATGCGGGCGACTTCTTGTTCTGTCAGGGCCATGGGTGAATTAAATAAACCTGAGTGACGGGGCGAAAGGCACGGTGCTCACACCCTGACCTGGCAACCGCGCCGGGGCAGGATCGCGAAGCGCGCGACGAAGACGAACAGGACCCGGTGACGGGTCTGTTCGCCAATTATAAGTTATGATAGACGGCTCTTCTCGGCGTGTTGCGTGCGTTTGAACGATGCTCATCGTTCGCCAGCAGCCGCCCTTTCCGGCGCATCAATTTTTCTGGCTGAGCACTCATGTTCGGATTCCTGCGTAGTTACTTTTCCAGCGATATGGCGATCGACCTTGGTACCGCCAATACGCTGATCTATGTCCGTGGCAAGGGCATTGTGCTCGACGAACCCTCTGTTGTGGCGATTCGACATGACGGCGGGCCGGGCGGCAAGAAGATCATTCAGGCCGTGGGTCGGGAAGCCAAGCAGATGCTCGGCCGCGTACCGGGCAACATCGAAGCCATTCGCCCCATGAAAGACGGCGTGATCGCCGACTTCACGGTCACCGAGCAGATGCTCAAGCAGTTCATCCGCATGGTGCACCCCCGCAACATGCTGGCGCCCAGCCCGCGCATCATCGTTTGCGTTCCCTGCGGGTCCACCCAGGTCGAACGCCGTGCGATCCGTGAATCCGCGCTCGGGGCCGGTGCAAGCCAGGTTTACCTGATCGAAGAGCCCATGGCGGCGGCGATTGGCGCCGGTCTGAATGTGTCCGATGCCAGCGGCTCGATGGTGGTGGACATCGGCGGGGGCACGACTGAAGTCGCCGTCATCTCGCTCGGTGGCATGGTCTATAAGGGTTCAGTGCGTGTCGGCGGCGACAAGTTCGACGAGGCAATCGTGAATTACATTCGTCGCAATTACGGCATGCTGATCGGCGAGCCCACCGCGGAGCTGATCAAAAAGGAAATCGGATCGGCGTTTCCCGGGTCTGAAGTGCGCGAAATCGAAGTCAAGGGTCGCAATCTGGCCGAGGGCGTGCCGCGCAGCTTCACGGTATCCTCCAACGAAATCCTGGAGTCGCTGACCGATCCCCTCAACCAGATCGTATCCGCAGTCAAGATTGCACTCGAGAACACGCCGCCGGAACTCGGCGCGGATATTACCGACAAGGGTATTGCGCTGACAGGCGGCGGGGCGCTTCTGCGCGACCTCGATCGCCTGTTGCAGGAAGAGACCGGACTGCCCGTCATCGTCGCTGAAGATCCGCTCACCTGCGTGGTGCGTGGTTGTGGCGACGCACTTGAGCACCTCGAAAAACTCGGCGCAATTTTCATCAACGACTAGCGGCTTCATGCCTGGCGCCCAAACGCGCCGGGTGAGCGCAATGCCGCGACTCTCGCGGTGGATTGTTTGACGGGATCAGGCAAAGAGCATTCATGCAACGACACGTCACGCTGCGACTCTTCAGACGTGGCCCGCCCGCTGAAGTCACGCTCGCCGTCCTGGTGCTGATCGCGCTGGCGCTGCTGTTCACGGACGCCAACTGGAAAACGCTCAACCCGGCAAGGCAGATTGTGTCGGTTGGGCTGTATCCGTTTCAGCGCGTGGTTCTGCTGCCCAGGGATGCCGTCTACATGGTTCACGACTGGTACAACGCGGCGGCGCTCGTAAAATCCGAAACCGAAGAACTTCAGCGGCAGCGGATCGAGCTGTCACAGGTTTCGTCGCTTGCTGCCCAACTAGCCGCCGAAAACGCCCAGTTAAGGCGTCTCATGGGTGTATTCGATCGAGTTGTCGCCCAACCCGCAATCGTGGTCGAGGTGCTCTACGAACCCGCCAATGCCTTTAACCGGCGTCTGGTGCTGAACAAGGGCAGCAAGGATGGAATCGCACCGGGAATGCCGGTGATTGACGAAGGCGGCGTTGTCGGCCAGATCATTCGCGTGACCCCGATGTCATCGGAGGCCGCGGTGCTGACCGACGAAGTGGTCTCGATTCCGGTGCAGTTGTTGCGCAACGGTTTGCGACTGATCGCTTTTGGTTCATCAACTCCCGGTAAAGTCGAAGTCCGGTATTTTGCCGCTGATGCGGATATTCAGAAGGGCGACCTGATGGTCACCAGCGGGGTCGGAGGCGTGTTTCCGCCTGGTCTGCCCGTCGGGCGTATCGAAGATGTCCAGCGCAACTCGGCCTCGGGATTTGCCCGTGCCGAGGCCACTCCCTCCTCGCATCCGGAACGTTATCGCCATTTCCTTGTCCTACAGGTTCCTGTCGATGGCAATGAATCCCCCGTGACGCCTGTGACCCGCTACCGTTCTCAAGAGCCGTCCGATGCTGCGCAACAGCCCAACTAAGTCGGCTGGCACGCGCTCGCGCGCGACAAGGCCACCGGTGCCCCGGCCCCAGTTGGGTCGTCCGGATCCGCTCGATAACCTCACTGGAACCCGCTTCCTGTGGGGCACGATGCTGGCCGTGTGGATGGTGTCCCTGTTGCCCTGGCGGTCATGGCCAGCCGCGCCGAATCTCCTGCTTTTGGTGATCGCGTTCTGGTGCGTACACCAGTCGCGGCGCGTCGGGCTGATCACCGCGTTCTTGTTCGGTTTGCTCATGGATGTCCATGACGTCGGCCCGCTGGGTCAGCAGGCGCTCTACTACACACTGGTGGCGTACGGGGCTCACGCACTGCACCGAAGGCTCTTGCGCTTCGACCTCTGGAGCCAGGGCATGCATATGTTGCCGGTGTTTCTGTTTGGCAAGCTGGTCGATGTGCTGGTGGGCGCCTGGCAGGCGGGCTTCTGGCCCGGCTGGACCTGGCTGATCAGCGTCATGCTGACCGCCGCGCTCTGGCCGTTGGTTGGCTGGGTTCTGCTGCTTCCCCAGCATCGCATGGACGATGTTGACGGTACTCCGGTCTGAAGTGGCGGCATATGTTCGAGTTCAAGAATACCGGGCAGCAGCAGCGCAACAAGTTCCTCTTGCGGGCCATTGTCGCGGGCGTATTCGCGCTCGGATGCTTTGGCGTGCTGATCGCCAGATTCTGGGTGCTGCAGGTTGAACGTCACGAAGGTCTTGCCGCACGCGCGGACAGCAACCGGATTGCTGTCGTTCCAATACCCCCGCGTCGCGGCGAGATCGTCGACCGCAACGGCGAAGTGCTTGCCCGCAATTTCCTGAGCTACACCCTTGAAGTCGTGCCCGGGAGGGCGGGCAATATCGATGAACTCCTGAGCGAGCTCACGCCCATCGTCCACGTCAGCGCGACGGATCAGCGCAGGTTCAAACGGCGCGTGGCCGAAGCCGGGAAATACGCCAACGTCGTCCTGCGCAACAATCTCAACGAAACCGAGGCGGCCTGGTTTTCCGCGCATTCCTTTCAGTTCCCCGGAGTTGAATTGCGCGCGCGCTGGGTGCGCGAATATCCCCAGGGCAAGTCAGCCGCACACGTGGTTGGCTACATCGGGCGTATCGCGGACTCTGATGTTGCGGCGCTGGAAGAAAGCGGGGATGCCGGCAACTATCGCGGTACCGACACGATTGGGAAGAAGGGTCTTGAGAAGACCTGGGAAGCGGAACTGCATGGCAAGACCGGAATGCAGGAAGTCGAGGTGACCGCGCGCGGTCGGCCGGTTCGGGTGCTGCGCCGTATCGATCCGGTGCCTGGTTCCAATCTGGTGCTCTCGCTCGACATGGGCCTGCAGCGTGTCGTCGAGGAGGCATTCAAGGATTTTCGGGGGGCGCTGGTCGCCATCGAACCCTCCACAGGCGACGTTCTGGCGTTTGTCTCGCAGCCTTCCTACGATCCAAACCTCTTCATTGACGGCATCGATCAGGAAAGCTGGCGGCAACTGAACGAGTCGCTCGATCATCCGCTGATTAACCGGCCCGTCTATGGCACCTATCCGATCGGGTCGACCTACAAGCCTTTTGTCGCCCTTGCGGCACTGGAACTCAACCGCCGTCGCGCCACAGACATCATTCATGATCCCGGATACTACGAATTCGGTGGCCAGCGTTTCCGCAATTCGGGCGCAACAGCCTACGGGTCCCTCGACATGCACCGCGCGCTGGTCGTTTCATCGGATACCTACTTTTATTCGCTGGGTCCGGAAATCGGCATCAATCCCCTGCACGATTTCATGAAACCCTTCAGTTTTGGTCAACTCACCGGGATCGACATCGAGGGCGAAAAAAGGGGCATCCTGCCGTCGACCGAATGGAAACGTAACGCCTACAAGAAGCGCGAACAACAGCGCTGGTATGCCGGCGAATCGATCTCAGTGGCGGTTGGTCAGGGCTATAACGCATTTACGTTGATGCAGCTTGCCCAGGCCACCTCGGTTCTGGCCAACGACGGCGTTTACATGAAACCGCACCTGGTGCGCGCGCTGGAAAACACCCGCACCAGGGAGCGCAAGCTCACCGTTTCGGAACCGTCTTACAAGATTCCTCTGCGCAAGGAAAATCTGCAAGTGGTCAAGCGCGCACTGGTCGACGTGACCACGGTTGGAACCGCGCGTCAGGCCTTTGCCGGCGCCCCCTATCAGGCGGCCGGCAAGACGGGTACGGCGCAGGTGTTCAGCCTGCGCGGCTCGAAGTACCGCGCATCGGCGGTTGAAGAGCGCCTGCGGGATCACGCGCTCTTCATGGCGTATGCGCCCGCGGCAAACCCCAGGATCGCCGTTGCGGTGATCGTCGAGAACGCGGGCTGGGGCGGCAGTGTCGCGGCGCCCATCGCCCGAAAGGTCTTCGATTACTGGTTGCTGCGCGATCAGGGGGCTGCCGCCAAGCCGTCGCCTGTTGCAGCGTCTGCTGCATCACCAGCGGCATCACCCCCTGCCGCGGCGTCTGTTGCAACGTCAGTGGCATCGCCTGCGGCTGTGCAAACAGGAGCCACCCAATGAAATACGTGGTGGGCTTTATCTTTCGTATGTTCAATGCCATCGACTGGCCGCTGATGTTGATTCTGCTGATCCTCACGGGCGTGGGCCTGTTGGTCATGCATTCGGCCGTCGGTGGCACCGACTGGCGCTTCGCCGACCAGACCCGCAACTTCGTGGTGGCGCTCGTGGCAATGTGGATCGTGGCGATGACTCCGCCCCACATCATCATGAAGCTGGCGGTGCCGTTCTATGTGCTTGGCGTCGTGTTGCTGGTGGCGGTTTTCCTGTTCGGCGACACCAGCAAGGGCGCAACGCGCTGGCTGAATCTTGGTTTTACCCGAATCCAGCCGTCCGAAATGATGAAAATTGCCGTGCCGCTGATGCTGGCATGGTATTTCCAGTTGCGGGAAGGTCCAATGCGTCTGCTGGATTTCCTGGTGGCCGTCGTACTGGTGATGGTTCCTTTTCTCCTGATCGTCAAACAGCCAGATCTCGGCACTGCCCTGCTGGTGTTCGGTGTCGGGTTCTGCGTGATTTATTTTGCCGGGCTTTCTTTCAAGCTGCTTATTCCGCTGCTGATCGTCGGGGTGGTCGGTGTCGGCGCCGTCATTTCGCATCAGGAGGAACTTTGCGACGATGATTTCAACTGGGTTGTGCTGCACGATTACCAGAAGCACCGGATCTGTACGCTGCTGGATCCGAGCACTGATCCGTTGGGCAAGGGCTTTCACACCATTCAGTCGACAATTGCGGTTGGATCCGGTGGGGTGTACGGCAAGGGCTATATGCGTGGAACGCAGACTCACCTCGACTTCATCCCCGAGCGCACGACCGATTTTATTTTTGCAGTGTTCGCCGAGGAGTTTGGTCTGTATGGCGGTGTCATGCTGCTGGCGCTTTACGCGCTGCTGCTGGCCAGGGGGCTGGCGATCGCCGTCCGGGCACCGACGCATTTCGGGAGGCTGCTTTCGGGGGGGCTCACGATGATTATTTTCATCTACGTTTTTGTCAATGTCGGCATGGTCACCGGGGTACTGCCGGTCGTGGGCGTACCGCTGCCGTTGTTGAGTTACGGAGGCACGGCGTTGCTGACCATCGGCATTGCGTGCGGTATCCTCATGAGCATCAGCCGTTACCGGCCGCCTGCGCGCTAGCGAAGTGTTCAACGCCTGAAGGCACGGTTTTAAGTGCCTGATAGCGTTGCACACTGTACTAGCCCGATTGCTGCATTGCCGGCCTCAGGGGGGCGCTGGCGCGCTGTGTCGCTGAGTGCGCGCGGTGTTGCCCGGGCAAACAGATCAATTTCCGATGAGCCCTGCGGTCACCATTTCCAACAGCAGTTTCCGTACCGGTGCTGGCATCCCCTGCTCATTCAGCGTGTTTGCGCAGATCCATTCACGCGTTTCGGCTGGCGCCCGGTCAGTGGCAAGCGGATGCGCACGCACAGTCGCCTCGCCATTGGCAAGTGAATGCGCACCCAGAGAATGCGCACCCACAAGCCATGGATGAATCATGAGCCGAAAGTGCGTAAAGTTATGCGCGAACGTGGCCATGGGTTCAACCGACGCGGCAGTGATACCGATCGCCTCGCAGGCGCTGCGCGGATCCTGTTTTGCGTCGAATTCCGGAAAACTCCAGAGCCCGCCCCAGATGCCTCTGGGCGCTCGGCGCTCCAGCAGGATCTTTCCACCGTGATGGACGATCAGTACGCCCACTGCGCGTTCTGCTGGTTTGCGGCGCGTGCGGGGCGTGGGCAGATCGCGAACGCGATTTTCTGCGCGTGCGATACAGGATTGCGCAAGGGGGCAGGCAGCACAGCCCGGTGCGCTTCGCGTGCAGACCGTGGCCCCCAGGTCCATCAGGCCCTGGGTATAGGATGCCATCGTGTCGGGATCGTGG
>JADZBO010000112.1 GCA_020851995.1 Burkholderiaceae bacterium | reverse complement strand
TCGATGCAGTCGACGCGTCGGTCAGCTTGCTGGACGCCGCGCGCGCCAAGCACGTACCGGTCATCTACACCCAGGTGGTTTACGATTCATCGGGCGTGGACGGCGGATTGTTTTTCAAGAAAGTGCCGTCGCTCAAACTCTTTGTCAAGGGCGAGCCGCTTGGTGAGATCGATCCTAAGATCACCCCCCACCCCACCGACCTGATCGTGACGAAGCAGTATCCGAGTTGCTTTTTCGGGACGTCGCTCGGGTCGACTCTCAAGACGATGGATGTGGACACGATCGTGCTGATCGGCTGCTCGACCAGCGGCTGCGTGCGCGCGACGGCCGTCGACGGCATTCAGTATGGCTACCGGGTCGTGGTGCCGCGCGAATGTGTCGGCGATCGCCACGACGGGCCGCACGATGCGTCATTGTTCGACATCAACGCGAAGTATGGCGACGTCGTATCCAAAGCCGAAGTGCTCGGGTGGTTCAACACGTTGAAAGGCTGATGATCATGACCCAGGACGCTGCAAGGGATGGGGCAGCGCCGCTCTGGTCCCTGACGCTGGCCGAGGCATCGGCGCGAATCGCTGCGGGATCGCTGTCGCCCGTTGCGCTGCTCGAAGCGTTTCTGGCACGCATCAGCGAAGTCGATGAGCGGATTCATTCCTATATTCACGTGGCTGCGGCGCAGGCACGCGCGGCAGCCGCACTGGCCGAATCGCAGATCGCCGCAGGCCAATGGAAGGGGCCGCTGCATGGCATACCCTTCGCCGTCAAGGACAACTATGATGTGGCCGGCATGCCCGCGACCGCGGGCTCGCGCCTCAGGCTGAATCATGTGCCGACCGGGGACGCCGCCCTGGTCGCACAGCTCAAGTCGGCCGGGGCGATTCTGATCGGTAAACTGGCAACCTGGGAATTCGGTACCGGCAATGGCGGCGAGTATTTTGACCTGCCCTTCCCCCCTGCGCGAAATCCCTGGGATACTGAACGCTTCACCGGCGGTTCTTCGACGGGCGCGGGAACATCGGTCGCGGCCGGAACCGCCATGTTCGCGCTGGGTTCGGACACGACGGGCTCGGTGCGCCTGCCGGCCTCGGCGACTGGCACGGTTGGCCTGATCCCAACGCCGGGGCGCCTGTCGACGCGGGGAATTCTCCCCAACTGCTGGTCGCTCGATATCCCGGGCCCCTTCACGTGGACGGTGGAAGACTGCGCCATCGTCATGGATGCGCTGATCGGTGTCCCAGTGGATGGTGTGCCTGGTGTGCCTGGTGTAGGTGGTGTGCTCGGTGTGGGTGCTGCGGCTGGTGTGGGTGGTTTGGGTGGATTGGGTGGCGTGAGTGCTGTGGGTGGCTCGAGTGGCGCGGGTAGCGCGGGCGGCGCAAGATCGCTTTCGCGCGCGGTAGGACAACCGGTGGCTGGCATGCATGTCGCGGTGATCGACGATCCGGGCCCCGGATTTCCAAAGGCCGACGCAGCGCTTGCCGCTGGCCTTGAGGAGGCCGTTCGGGTGCTGGAGCGTCTGGGGGTGCGGATCACGCGCACGCGTCTGCCGATCCCTGCGGCGGAGTGTTTTGCGGCAACCCGCAAGATCGGTCCGGCAGAGACGGCGGCGATCCACAAAAAGGAATTCACGGAGCAGGCGGATCTGATGGGTTTTGCCCTGCGCGACAAGCTGACCGGGGGCTCGCTCGTCAGCGCGGTGGATTACCTGGCCGCACAACAGTTGCGCCGAAAAGTCGCCGACGGGATCGACGCGATGCTGCGCGGCTATGATGCGCTGGTGACCTTCGGCACCCTGCATCTGCCTCCGCGTCTGGGCGTCGAACCCGAGATGACTGCTTTCACGGTGGAAACCATGCTCACCCCGTTCAACTTGTCGGGGCATCCGGCGCTGGTGCAATGCACGGGCTTCGCCAACGGCCTGCCGTTGCATTGGCAAGTGGTGGGTAACCGCGGTGACGAGGCGAGCATCATCCGGCTCGCGTCCGCCTACGAACGCGCGACGCCCTGGCGCGAAAGACGCGCGCAACCATGAGCAAACCAGCGCAATCGTGAGCTGGACACTCAGCGAACTCGCGACTCCGGCGCTGCGACACGCTGGCGCGCCAACGCCGGCGGGGCGACGTGACGACGCGTAACGACCATAGGGCTCGTGGGGGAATTGTTTTCAAAATATTTCATTTGTCCGAATATCACCTTTAGGAAAGTTCTGCTGTTAACGTGCACACTTATGCGAGTTCTGCTGTTAACGTGCACACTTATGCAAGTTCTGCTGTTAACGTACACACTCATGCAAGCTCTGCTGTTAACGTATTCGCCGAAGCAAGTTCTGCTGTCAAGGTAGTCACCAAAATCTTTTCGTGGTCATTCATCCTGGGGGATGCAGCAACATGTCAAACCAACATCCAAAACAATCCGGCGTCACGCGCCGCCAAATGCTTGGCTGGCTGGGCGCAGCGCCCGCTGCCGCCATGTTGCCCTGGGACCCGGTGAGCGCGCAGGCATCCTCGGGCACATTGCGCGTGCGCTTTGGATCCGATGTGGGCAACCTGGATCCCGCCAAAATCTTCGCGATTGAAAACCAGACGGTGGCTGGCCACGTCTACAACGGTCTGGTTAAGTATGATCAGAAGACCAACAAGATTGTCCCCGACCTTGCCAGCAGCTGGGAAATCACGCCGGACGGCACGGTCTTCACGTTCAAGCTGCGCGATGGCGTCAAGTTCCACAAGGGCTACGGGCAACTGACTTCGGATGACGTCAAGTTCTCGCTCGATCGCATCCTGGATCCCGCGACCGCAAGCCCGTATCGCGGCCAGCTGTCGGCGATCAAGTCCGTATCGCGGCCAGCTGTCGGCGATCAAGTCCGTCGAAGCCGTCGACCCCCTGACGGTTCGCATTACCACCAACGGCCCCGCCGCAGGCCTGCTGCACAAGCTGTGCGCCTTCAACCAGGGCTGGATTGTCTCGCGCAAGGCAGTCACTGAAATTGGTGACAAGTACGCCATGCAGCCGATTGGCACAGGGCCCTTCGTGTTCGACAAATGGACCCCGGGCAGTGAAACGCGGGTGATCGCCAACAAGGAATACTTTGAAGGCGCGCCGAAGGTCAACG
>JADZBO010000111.1 GCA_020851995.1 Burkholderiaceae bacterium | reverse complement strand
GCAGTCATGCCGGCCATGCCGGCGCCGATGATAGCGACCTCCAGCACAGGACGTCCTTCATGGCGACGCTCCACCATCCAGGACTTCGCCGGCAAATCCAGCCAGGCGAGATCCTGCCGGACCCGCTCTTCAAGCGCGGGCAGACCCGTTGGGCCTGCAGTGGTCTGGGGACTGGGGATGGATTCCAGTTCGGACATGACGTTGTCTTTTAAAACGTGATGCGGCGATCATACTGGCTTTGCCATGCTCCGGACGGCGCTCGCAGACTCGATGAAAGACCAAATCGTTATATGCTCATTCCTGCCGTCTCAGCGATGGCTCCCTTTGCGTGCGAGGACTTGTTGCATGCGCGCCAATCGGTTCCAACCGATCGCTTTGCCTGCCTGCTGCGCCACGGCAAGCAGTCTCGCCTCGGCAAATGGCCGTCCCACCAGTTGTGCGCCAATCGGCATGCCATTGCTGTCCACTCCGATCGGCAGTGTCAGTACTGGCAAACCAAGGTAGTTAAAGGGCCTGGTCAGCGGCGTGATCGCCGCGACCACTCCAAACACCTGGCCGGGGCGTTCGACGTCGGCCTCCTCGCGCGTCGGCACGGGGATGGGCATCGTCGGGCACACCAGCACATCGGCATGCGTCAGGCAGGCATCCATGAACGCCTGGGCGATCCCCGCGCGCACCTGCAGGGTTTCCAGATAACGCACTGCGGGCACATGCAAGCCCGGCTCGGTTCTCGAAAAGACACCCTGCGAATACTGGCTCCCGCGCTCACGCATCCATTCGCCATGCAGCGTTGCGGCTTCGACTTTTGACATGACATCGGCCATTGCATAGCAGGTGTCGATCAGATCAGACTCCACGGTCGGGACCGGACCATAGGTCTGGCTGAGCGTCTCGACAAACGCGGCAAGCGCCCCGGCGATCTCCGGATGAAACGCGCCCATCCCGCCAAGGACCGCGATTCGACTCCCCACATGGGCGCTCTGCAGCGCTGCCACATAATCGGGCGCAGGCAGGTCCAGACTGGAAGGGTCGCGATCATCGCGTCCGGCGATCGCCTGCAGCAAGATGGCGCAGTCTTCCGCGCTACGCGCAAGCGGGCCCGCGCAGTCCAGCGAAAAGGCCCGTGGAAAACAGCCGGCGCGGGATACCCGACCGTAAGTCGGCTTCATGCCGAACAATCCGTTCATGGATGCCGGGAGTCGTATCGATCCCCCAGTATCCGAGCCGATCGAGCCAAAGACGATGCCAGCGCCAACGGCCGCGCCCGAACCGCTCGACGAGCCCCCGGCAATCCGATCTGAATCCCAGCTATTGCAGCAATCGCCGAAGTGCGGATTCCTTCCGGTCGGCCCGGCCACCATTTCGTTCATGTTGAGCGGGCCGATGTCGATGGCACCCGCGGCCTCGAGATCCCGCAGAATGCTCGCGTCCCGGATCCCCGGCAGCTGTCCTGCCACGATGGATCCAACCGTCATCGATGCGCCTGCCCGCTCAAAGCAATCCTTGTGCGCCAGCGCGATTCCATGCAATGGCCCACGGTCAAGACCCGAGGCGAGTTCACGATCCCGGGCCCGTGCGGTGTTCAGCGCCTTGTCCTCGTCGATGGCAATAAAAGCGTTGACAATGGGCTGCAGCGCCTTTGCGCGCGCGATCGAAAGCCTCGTGAGCTGTTCGCTGGTGATCTGCCCCGCGCGCATCATCGCGGCGATCTCCGGGATGGACATTTCGAGCAATTCGCCCCCGACTTCGGTCGTATCGGTCACGGGCATCTTTGCGACCTGCGCGGGCGGATTGAAAGTCTCCGCATTGGTCGCATCGGCGTTGCCCACAAGCACCGCCGCGAAATCCTGCGGGTGTTGCCGGAAGTCCATGCGCCCGCGCGCGCCCTGGCGCACGGCGTCGTTGAGGCGCAGCACCTCCGTGGCAACCTGACTTGCCCGGGTTCTTGATTCAACGCCGTGCAGTCGCCTCGTCGCGAATTCGATGAAAGTGCTGACGCAGTCCTGTTCCATCGCTGCATTTTTCTCATCGGAATTCGGCAGGTTCTTGTCCATCCACAACTCCTCTGTCGCCATTCCATGCGCGTCGGGGTGTCTGGATTGATACAAGTTCAGGACGCGGTCCCCCCGATTCGATCCGAAAATCACTCCTTTGACAAGAGGCTTCGCGACACGACGGTTGTGACAATTGTAGAATCGACATCAATTGACCTGACGCGAAGGCTTCGCGTCGCGAGTCTGACATCGAGGCGTACCTTTCCTTGCGAAGCAATCTGATCCAACCCAATCTCGCCCTACCCGGCGGCGAAGACCTGCCCGAGATCGCGCTTGATCTGTTGAATGCCTGCGTGTATCTGAAGGGGCAGGATCGACGGTATCTTTACCTCAATCGCCACGCGGCCCGAATGCTCGGTCGAACCCCACAGGAGATTATCGGGAAGAGTGACGAAGAGCTTTTGCCTCCGGAAATTGTCGCTGCCTGCAGAGCCCTTGAAGACAAGGTGTTCGCAACCGGCGAAACGTGTCGCGGTGAAGAAACCACCTCAGATTCCGACGGAAGATTGCACCATTTTCTGTCCATCAGGACGCTGCTGCGCAGTGCTGACCATCAACAATACCTGCTCTGCTGCTCCAGCGAGATCACGGAACTGAAAGAATCCGAGCTTGCGCTCAAGCATTCTGCGCAGGCTCTGCTGGAAAGCCAGGAAGAGGTTCGCATCAGCGAGCAACGCCATCGCTATCTTGCCGACAACGCACGTGACGTCGTCTGGGTCATGAAACTTGATGGCACAGTGTCCTACGTCAGTCCGGCAGTCATGACGGTGCGAGGCCTGACCCAGGAAGAGGCCATGGCCCAGACGCTGGATCAGATCCTCACGCCAGATTCACAACTGGTCGTGATGGATTATTTTCGGAAACTGCATGAGTCCGTTCAGAACGGAACACTGCCGGAAAAATTCCGCGGCGAAAATGAATACTGGCGAAAAGACGGCTCAACGTTCTGGTCGGAAGTCATGGCC
This sequence comes from Burkholderiaceae bacterium, assembly GCA_020851995.1. Taxonomy (GTDB): domain Bacteria; phylum Pseudomonadota; class Gammaproteobacteria; order Burkholderiales; family Burkholderiaceae_B; genus Zwartia. The sequence goes on along the minus strand of JADZBO010000111.1, from coordinate 2,521 downwards.
TACCCGATTCTCGACGACGAGGGAAAGATCGTTGAAATCCTGGGAGTCACCCGGGATATCGATGATCGCAAACGACACGAACTGGAAGTGCGCCGCGCGCGCGATGAGGCAGAGCAGGCGAGGAAGGCGCTTGAGGTGGCCAACGCGGAGCTCGCAAAGCTCGCCTCCACCGATCCGCTCACCGGCGTGTGGAACCGCCGGCAGTTTGAGTCCATCGTCGGCAGCCGAATTTCTCAGGCGCGTCGTCATGGTGAATCTCTCAGCCTCATCATGTTTGATCTTGACCACTTCAAAGCTGTCAACGATGCACATGGCCATCAATGCGGCGATCGCGTTCTCACGGACGTCGCAGAGATCACCCGCCAGCATCTTCGCGCGGGCGATGAACTTGCGCGATGGGGTGGGGAAGAGTTTCTGATCCTGTTGCCGCACTGCGACCTGGCGCATGCAGCGGAAATCGCTGAAAAGTTGCGCGGACTTTTCGCACAACATGATTTCCCATTGGTCACGAGCGTGCATGCAAGCTTTGGAGCAACACAATGGGACACCATCGAGCAGATGGACTCGTGGATTGATCGCACTGATCGTGCCGTGTACAAAGCCAAGGCGGCAGGGCGAAATGTAGTGCGCACAGGCTAGTTTCTCGTACGTGCTGCAGCGCAGCGGCAGCGTATTTGCCCTCACCACCTAACCGTGACCGTTTAAGATCTCCGATCTTCCGATCAAGAGTATTCACTCCGCGGGAAGGGTGCCAACTCGCTAAATGACCGGTGTGGCATCCATTCCTCGACCAGGTCTTTGACCGCGTGAGCCTGGCGCAAATCGCGGCGGGCTTTGCCAGGATCTCTGTTGGACTGCTCACTTAACCAGAGTTTGAACAGCACGAACGCTCGTGGATCGACCGTGTGCATCGTAGCCATCTTGCCACTGACGCCAACAATCACCTGAGAAAACCGCGGAGCAGAAAGCAGCCAGTCCATGTTGTTGGTCTTGACAGCCCAGAAGTCTTGCTCGTTTTTCCAAGGTTGATAGGGTTCGATTTCAGCATTGAAACCTTCATTTCTCTTGATGAGATCGACCTGATAGCCCCGTGCATTTGCGACGGTATAGCCCTGACTAGCCAGTTTCCTGAAGGTTGGATCCGCCCGCTTCAGCAGTCCGAGCAGCCCTTCAGGATCGGGGCTGACGAGTTGAATGCGCGCACGACTGTCCCAAAGCAGGTCGAGGTCCTGCGTTGCTGTAACCGTAGTGTCAAACCTGACTTTCGCCGCCGCCCCATAGGCGTACATCGCGTTGGTTCCAATAATGATCAGCTTTTTGTAAATCCCCGAATCCTCAAGCTCACGCAATATGTCAACCACGATGGACGGCGCACTGCCAACTCCGATAGCACGATTGATTCGCGTAACCCTTTCATATTGGGCTTCCAGGGCTTTTAGCCTGCTGATGGCGTTTGCCTGAGCCTCTGTGTAGGTGGCGTAAATCTTGCGGGTGTCGTCCGAGTCCGGCCCCAAACTCTTGTTGGTGCGACGGCCGTTTAGCGAGGATGTTGCAACCAGGTACTTGTACCCACCGGCGTTGTTCTGCCAGTGCATCCGGCGTTCGTATTTCTTTCGTTCGGCCCGTGCCTCGGAGTAGGCATCGTACAGTTGCAGTGCGTCGGTGTACGCTCTGACACTGTCATCATCAAGAGGGCGATATTCCAATGGCATGTATTTTTTATGCAAAAATTATTGATCTTGCAATTTACGCATAAAATCTTTAAAAATCAATAATATAAATTATTAATTCTCAGCAACGCATCGGCAATGCTGTCAGTCATGCATCGGCAATGCCGTGTAGCGAATGGATCTGAATAGGGTAGCTGATGCTCAACCAGAATGAGTCCAATGAACCTGAGCGATAACGCCACCTCAGGCCGAGATGTTTTCCATGATCATTCCTCCTGTTCGCCGCTGGTCGGCTCGGGCATGGCGACAAATATCAGAACACCGAGGATCACCATGACGAAGCGAAACGCCGAGTTGATGCCGTTCCAGGATTGCGACTGCCACATGGCGAACCACTCGCCACCGATCACGATGAAGCCGAAAAACCACAACAGGAAACCGAGCACGCATCCGCTGATCGCCCAGCCTTTGGCTCGCACGAAACGACGCGGATGCCCGATATTGCGGGCCAGCTGAAAACACCCGATTGCCAGCAATAGCCCCGCCAGAAACTCGCACGCGATGATCGCCCAGTAGGCCAGGTTCCAGATGGCGGGGTTCAGGATCGCCCTGCCCCGGATCGCGCTGTTGGGGAAGATGCTGTCCATCGACAACACATGACGCACAAACTCGAAATTCGCGTGATAGTCAGTGACATTATTGATGCCGGTCAGCAGCGCAAAGATTGCCAGCGATCCGACAAGCACGGCCTTTCCGATCAAGAGACTTTTCATGGGGCTGATCCGAGGCAGGTGGTACAGTTCGTTGCGAGTTGGGTGATGATCATTCGGGTGATGATCATTCGGGTGATG
>JADZBO010000110.1 GCA_020851995.1 Burkholderiaceae bacterium | reverse complement strand
TCTTGGCGAGATAGGCTCCGCTTGGCACAATCCCCATGAGCGCCAGTCCCGCGAGCGCAAACGCGAGAACGGTGACCGGCATCGCCCGGGCAACGCCCGCGAGGTCGGCAATGCGGTCATGACCGAGCGCCGCATAGATCAGGCCAGCCGCCATGAACATGCTGGCCTTCGCGGTCGCATGCGATATTGCCTGCAGGAGCCCGCCTGTCAGGGCACTGCCGTATGTCATTGAATTGCCGGCAACATCGAAGGCGAGCGGAAACATCAGAAACAGGTAGCCAATTTGTGCCACCGTCGAATAGGCCACCAGCAACTTTAAGCGTTCCTGGCGCAGTGCCACCAGGCTGCCCACAACGATGGCTAACGCACCGAGTACGCCGGGCAGTTGCGCCGAGAAAAATGTGATGACGCCGGGCATCACGTCGAACCAGAGACGTACAACCAGGAACCACGAGCCCTTGATCACCAGAGCCGAGAGTAAGGCGCTGGCCGCTGCAGGGGCACCCGCGTGCGCAGGGGGCAACCAGATGTGCAGCGGAAAGAGGGCGGTCTTGGCCAGCAGTCCGCAGGTCATCAAACCCAGCACGATCCAGGTCACGGGTTCGGGGCGCACGCGTGTGGCCAGCAGTGCGATGTCGAGCGTGCCGTAGACGCCATACAGCAGCACGACACCCAGCAGATAGAGCAGTGATCCGAGCAGCGCGAACAACAGGTAGCGCAGCGCCGCGCGCAGAGTGTCGCCCTGGCCATCGAGGCAGACGAGCGGCACACCGGCAAAGGTCAGCAGTTCCAGCGCGACGTAGAGCGTGAACAGATCGCTGCTGACAAAAATCAGGTTCAGCGAACCCCAGACCGCAAGCAGCATGAGCCAGAACGTGAAGGGCATGCGCACATCCGGCGCACCGCTTGCAGTGCCAAAATCGGCCTTGGCGTAGAACGCAATGCCGCAGATCACCAGCGCAACCGTCAGCAACATCACGACCGACAGACCATCGGCCCGCAGCGCAATGCCCAGCGGAGGTGCCCAGCCGCCCGGCAGATACACGACGGTGGCACCTGATTGCATTAGCGTCCAGGCAATCGCGAGGGAGATGACGGACCCAAGAACCAGCGTCACGAACGCGATCAGCCTGGCACGATGCGCTCCCAGCACCAGCCCGGCCAACACGCCCAGAAAGGGAACCAGCACAGCAAGCATCAACAGCAACCCGCCAGAGGTTGTCAGTGATGAGATAGAAGCGGGCGGGGGCATTTACACCTCTCCCGACTGTGCGTTGTTTGATTTGGCCGGCATCTCGTTGGCGAGTGTGACCGAGCCCGTTGCGTCGAACAGCCTGAGCAGCAAGGCAACCGCGAGCGCCGTGGCCGAGAAGGCGACGACGATACCTGTGATCAGCAGGGCCTGAGGCACAGGATCCCCAACGCCCGCCAAAGAACCACGGCGCGCAATGACGCCAAACAGCAAAAAGACGCCGCTGCCAATGACGTTGAACGCAAGAATTTTGCGTAGCGGGTGCGGGTTGACGATCAAGCCGAATAAGCCCAGTCCAATGATCACAGCGGCACACAGGCCAAACAGAGTCGACGTGTTCATGTTTGCACCGCCTGCTGTGGCGCCCCCGCGAGCAGCAACCCCAGGATCAGCGTGAGCGACGGCATCAGGGCGAGCTCGATCAACACGATCAAAGGCTTTGCATATCCTTCCGGATAGGCGAGGAAAGCGCCGGCGATCAGGACGCCCGCGGCGCCAACGACAATGAACGTCAAGGGCCCGACGATCAGCCCCAGGCGCAGGGCAGTGCTGCTGATTCGCGGTGCCTCGACCAGCGCGGCCATCATCACCAGCAGCCACATGGCGGCCAGAATCGTTGCCCCCTGGAATTTGCCTCCGGGGTGGTCGGCGCCGACCCAGAAAATGTACATGCCGACGACAATTCCGATCGGCGGCAGGACGCGGGCGGTGTAGGCCAGAATCCCGTTCGGGTCGGCATCGTGCCGTGACCCGGCGCGTCCGCCCCAATATGCGTCCGGCGTGAGCGACCAGACGCCGATCAGCACCAGGAGCAGCACAATGGTTTCTAGCAACGTGTCGATCGCGCGAAACGCCAGCAGCACCGCAGTGATGGGGTTGCCCACACCGGTGCTGGCAATGTTGGCGGCGACCTCGTGCGCGAGGGTGGGGGCGGGGTCGGGCAGGGCCAACACGCAAAGGCTCAGAGCCAGGGTGACACAGGTCGACACGCCTGCGGCAAGCCATCGCGATACTGCAGCCGGGCGTTCGGCGCGCGCGGGCGCTTCGGTGCTGCGCAGGCGGGCTGCGGCGTTGATCAGCAGGGCGCCGGTCAGGCCGGCGCCAATGGCCGCTTCGGTCAGGGCGACGTCGATGCCACGCAGATGCACCCAGGCCAGCGTCAGCAACAGGCCGTAGGCGATAAAGCTGACGACTGCGGTGAAGGCCTCGCGCGCGACGACCGTCCAGGCAGCCAGTCCGAGCAGCAGGGCCGTCAGGCCAAGGATGAGCAGGTCAATCATGGCGTTGCGGACTTGCGCCTGAGTGTGCGCGCGATCAACTGAGACACCGTGGCACCGGACAACAGGACAAGCAGCCAGATGCAGATCAGTTTGAGCCCGGTCGCCACACTGTCGACCTGCGCAAGCAGACCGATCACCACCAGGCCCAGGCCGAGATTGTCCGCCTTCGTCAGGGCATGCAGTCGAGTGAGCGAGTCGGGAAATCGCAGCAGCCCCACGGTGCCGGCGAGGAAGAAAAAGGCGCCGGCGACGACAGCGATGCCAGTAAACAGATTCAGTGAGAGGCTCATCGGGAATCTCCCGACCGCTCACGGGAGTCACTCGACCGATCGCGGGAATTTCCCGACCGATCGCGGGAGTCTCCCGACCGATCAACGAACTCTGCTGCCCGATCCCTTGGACTGGTGTTCGCCGCCTTTGATTCCCTGGCCTTGACAAAGGCGAACGATGCGAAGGCGGCCAATAAGGCCAGCGTCAGGGCGACATCGACGACAGCAGCAACGCCAGTCGCCGCACCCAGCAGGAGCAGGGCGGCGATTCCGCCGGTACCGAGCAATTGCGCCGCCATCAGACTGTCGGCTTCGCTCGCTCCACGCAGGATAGGGAATAGGCCCAGTGCAACCATCGCAAGGACGAAGAGCGCCGAAACCAGCAGGAAGTCAGCCATGGCTTCGTCCTGACACGACGACGCGGGACAACCGCTGCTCCTCTTCGGTGAGCTGATCAACCACCGGTTGCAGTGTGTCCAGGCAGTGATACACAATCACGCCGTCCTCTTCGCCGCAGGGCACGGTGCCTGGCAGCAGGCTGGTCACGGTAGTAAAAGTGTTGCGTGCGAGTCCGGCGGGCAGGCCAGACGGGAAACTGACGAAGCCGGTGTGCAGCCGCACGCGAGGACCCAGCGCGCGTCCAGCCACATCAATACCCGCGCGCACCGATTGCCACAGGAAGTGGGGCACCAGCAGCAACACACTGCCGAAGCGCAGGCGGCCTGCCTCGGGCGGCAGCAGGCGCAGGCTCACCCCTGTGGCGCAGAGAGCCGCGAAGGCGCCGATCGCGAGATCGGGCAGTTTCACGCTTTGCATCAGCGCCATCCAGAGAACAAAAAAAGCGATGCTGCGGATCACGGCGCTATGGCGCAGTGAGCTCGGGCCGGGCGCGTTGACGGTGGACGACGAGTGATCAGGCATTAATCAGTGGTTCAGTAAAGGTCAGTTGGCTTTGGCCGTGAGGTCCGGTGCCAGCGGCTTTTCATGGCCGAACACCGCCACATACACCGTCGGCAGGAACACCAGCGTGAGCAGCGTGGCCACCAGCAGCCCGCCCATGATGGCGAAGGCCATTGGCCCCCAGAACACGGTGGGCGCAATCGGAATCAGACCCAGCACGGTCGACAGCGCGGTCAGGAACATCGGCCGCATGCGCGAGGTGGCAGAATCGAGCACAGCCTGAAGGACGGTTTTTCCTTCGCTGCGGTCGGTTTCAATCTGCACAATCAGGATCACCGCGTTTTTGGCGATCATGCCGATGAGCGCCAGCACGCCAAGGATGGCGACGAACCCCAGTGGCTGGTTAAACAGCAACAGGGACATCACCACGCCGATCAGACCGAGCGGCAGGACGCAGACCACCATGGCCAGGCGCCGGAAGCTGACGAGCATGACCATCATGATCGTCAGCATCAACACCAGCATCAGGGGCACGACCGCGAAGACCGAAGCGCTCGAGGTGGCGCTTTCTTCATAGAGCCCGCCCGTCGCGACTTTGTAGCCCCTGGGTAATTTGGCCGAGAACTCGGCAATTTTGGGTGCCAGGGCGTTAACCACCGCGTCGGGCAATACGCCGGTCGTCACGTCGGCGCGGACGGTTAGTGTCGGGACGCGATCACGCCGCCAGACGAGCGGAAATTCCTGCTCAGTGACAAAGGTCGAAAACTGGCTGAGCGGCACCATGTGTCCGCCAGGCGTGGGCACTTGAAGCGAACTGAGTGTCGAGAGCGA
>JADZBO010000109.1 GCA_020851995.1 Burkholderiaceae bacterium | reverse complement strand
GGTCATACCGAAAAATCTCGGGCAACTGGCTTTGAGAAATCAACCCAGCAGTCCCCTGTGTGCATGCCTGAGACGCCCCAAACGTGTGCTATACTTGTGCTCATGCGGTTGGATTTCCTATCCCCTTTAGGGCCCGTTGCCATCAGGTAACATCATACAATATAAACACATAATACAAGAAAAACGTATCATGTCAATCGTTATGTTTCTTTGCCAGGCCAAGATAAGTTTCGATGACTTTCGGGTTTTTTGCGAGATCTGAGGCTTGTCCTTCAAGCACCATGTCACCAGTTTCCAGGACATACCCATAGTCGGCCACATCCAGAGCGGCACGCGCATTCTGCTCAATGAGGAGCGTGGAGACACCAGTTTCCCGCAAGCGGTCGATGATGCGAAAGATATCCTTGACGATTAGCGGGGCCAGGCCGAGACTGGGTTCGTCGAGCATCAACAGCGTTGGCTTGGCCATCAGGGCACGTCCGACCGCAAGCATCTGTCGCTCGCCGCCCGAAAGTGTTCCGGCCTCTTGTTTGTAACGCTCCATCAAGCGCGGAAATAGCTGAAAAACGTAATCCATCTGGTCGTCATGTCGCGGCTCTCGGGCGCGGTAGCGACGATAGCTACCCAAAAGCAAATTGTCAGCCACGCTCATACTGTTGAACAACTCGCGCGTCTCCGGCACCAAGCTCATGCCGCGCGCAACTCGCTGTTCAACATCAAGGCCCGCGAGGCTCTGACCAAGAAACCTCACCTCGCCACGTCCTGGAAGACAACCCATGATTGCGTTGAGCATGGTCGATTTCCCGGCGCCGTTCGGCCCGATCACTGTGACGATCTGGCCAGACCGAATTTGAATACTCGCACCGTGCAGCGCCTCCACCTTGCCGTAACCGACATGCAAATCGTGGACATCAAGAACTAGATCAGGCATCTGCGCCTCCCAGATAGGCTTCCAGCACGGCCGGATTTTGTTGTATCTCCACCGGCAGGCCTTCAGCGATCTTGATGCCAAACTCCATGACCACCAGCCGGTCCGTCAGGTTCATGACAAAGTCCATGTCGTGCTCGACGATCAGGATAGTCATCCCTTCCGCCTGAAGTTTTTTGAGCAGCTCGGCCAACGCCAGCTTTTCCTTATAGCGCAAGCCGGCAGCCGGCTCGTCCAGCAACAGCAACACGGGATCACAGCACAATGCGCGTGCGATCTCCAGTATGCGCTGCTGACCCAGGGCCAGGCTTCCGGCCTCTTCGTACATGCAATCCTTCAAGCCGACCCGCTCCAACTGGCGTGCCGCTTCGTGAAGCAGCGCTGCTTCATCGTCGCGATTGGCGCATACGAGACTGCGACCGACTCCAGCCCGGCCACGCAAATGCCCACCGATCGCCACATTTTCCAGCACCGTCATGGTCGGCAGCAGCCGCACATGCTGAAAAGTACGCGCAATTCCGAGCTTGGCGATATCGCGCGAAGCCAAATTGCCGATCGACTGGCCGCAAAACAAGATTTCGCCGGACGTAACCGGGAGCACACCGGTCACCAAATTAAACATCGTTGATTTGCCGGCGCCGTTTGGCCCGATCAACCCCATGATTTCCCCTGCCCTGACACTGAAAAACAAATTATTGATCGCAATCAGCCCACCGAACCGCTTGTATACCTCCCTGACCTCAAGAATCGTCGTGCCTGTCTTGGGCTTGTCCCGACGGCTCAGCAGGGTCGCTCTGGCAGGCGCGATCACGCCTCCCTGTTTCGGAAACCACCGGCGCACAAATGGCCATAAACCATCCGGTGCCCACTGCAGCAGCGCGACCAGCAAAATGCCGAACACGATCATTTCATAGTTCCCGGTACCACCAAAAAGTGCCGGCAGAACTCCTTGCAACTGATCTTTCATGACGGTCAGCAGTGCTGATCCGAGGATTGCGCCCCAAATAAAACCAGAACCACCAACCACCACCATGAACAGGTATTCAACGCCGGCATTAAGACTGAATGGACTGGGATTTACGGTCCCCTGCAGATGAGCATATAGCCAGCCGGATATGGCGGCAGCCACAGCGGCATAAACAAATACCATAATTTTCGTCGACGCTGTATTGATACCCATCGCCTCAGCCATTACGCCACCACCTTTGAGTGCGCGAATGGCGCGACCAGGCCGTGAATTCAACAAATTGCGCGAGGCAACGAGTACAACTATTAGTGCAAACCAGATCAGGTAATACATTTCACGCCCACTATTCAGCAGGGTGCCAAACAGGCTGATTGGTTCGATGCCGTTGATACCGTCATACTTGCCAAGAAACTCCAGGTTTCCAAACAGATAGAAAAGCGAGAGGCACCAGGCAATCGTTCCTAGCGGCAGGTAATGCCCGGAAAGACGCATCGTCACCGCTCCCAGTACGTAAGCGGCAACTGCGGTGAGCGCAATACCGATCAGCAATGTCAACCACGGATTCAAGCCGTACTTGGTAGTCAGATATGCGGTTGTGTAGGCCCCAATCCCAACGAACGCAGCTTGGCCGAACGAGGTCAATCCCGCCACACCGGTCAGCAGCACCAGGCCGACCGCGACAATACTGTACAAACCAATGTAGTTGGCCAGCGTGATCCAGAACTCGGGGGAAAATACCGGAAACAGCACAACCAGTGCAGCAAACAAAATAATAAATGGATTTTTCATGGCCTATTCCTCCTCATCCTGATGTCCGGATGAAAACGAACGCCACAGCAACACCGGGATAACCAGGGTAAACACAATCACTTCCTTGAATGCGCTTGCCCAAAAACTTGAGTAGGACTCCAGCAAGCCCACCAGAAGTGCCCCCACCGCCGCGACTGGATAGCTCGCCAGCCCACCAATAATCGCACCAACAAATCCTTTCAGGCCAATCAGGAATCCAGTGTCGTAGTACACCGTAGTGATCGGGGCAATAAGGATGCCTGACAGGGCGCCCATGCCGGCCGCCAGCGTAAAAGCCAGACGCCCCGCTTGCGCAGTACCGATCCCCATGAGTCTGGCACCGAGACGATTGACCGCCGTGGCGCGTAGCGCCTTTCCGACCAGGGTGCGCTCAAAAAATACATACAGGATGCCTATCAATAATATCGAGACTCCGACAATGGCCGCGCTCTGGCCGGTGACAGTAACCGTCCCAAACTGATAACTGGCATCGGAAAAAGGCGTGGTGCGAGAACCCTCAGCACCGAAAATGACCAGCCCGATACCTACCAGTGCGAAATGCACGCCAACCGAAACGATTAGCAGCACCAAAACGCTGGCCTCCGCCAATGACTGAAAGGCAACTCGATATATCAGGGGGCCCATCGGCACCACAATGGCAAGCGTCAATGCCGCCTGCACGAGCATGGGCATGTGGGCGGTCGGCACAGTCTTGGCGACGGCAAAAACAACGAGCGGAAATATCAGATATTTACCAGCTGCAATCAGCAATGTCTTTGACAGTCCGGCCGTATGCCCAACCACACGAAACTGCTTGACTGCATCGTAGAGTTCCATCAGAAATGCAACCATGCCGAACACCAGTAACAAATTCGCGGTTCCAGCGAACTTGCCACTTTGCATGGCGGCCATGGTCAACGCCCCGAAGGCAACGAACTCCCCCTGTGGAAGAAAGATTATCCGCGTGACCGAAAACAATAATACCGTTGCCAGAGCCAGCAATGCATAGATTGCACCGGTTGAGACACCATCCTGAGCCAGAATGGCGGCTATTGAAAAGTCCATGATTTCCCCGTTTTAATGCTGACTGGAACAAGCAACCAAAAGCGCGGAACAGACCGCGGGCGATACTTCTCGCCAATGTCTTGTATCGTCAGGAGGCAAATCAACTGACCGGCGAACGAAAGGGATCTGTAAAAATTGAGGCTGCAAGCCAGACAGAGTCTGGTCCGCGACCCCGTGAAACCCTGTCGCACGGTCAGTTGAATATCTGGTGTGCCGGTTCGTCCACTCCAATATGGCATTTCGAACCGGAACACTGGCAACGCTGGTTGACGTCGCTATTATTTTGCGCTGTTGACCAACTTCCACTTGCCATCGACCACTTGCACCATGACGCGTGAACGCTGATCGAAGCCAAGGTGATCAGTCTTGCTCATGTTGAAGATGCCTTGCGAGCCAGGCAGCTCCTTGATGTTTTCAAGTGCATCCCGCAATGCCAGCTTGAATTCCTTGGTACCAGGCTTGCTCGTTTTGAGGGCAGTCTGCACAGCTGAGGTCACCAGCAGGCCGGCATCCCAGGCATGGCCACCGAAAGTCGAGATCGTGCCAACGCCATATGCCTTTTCATAAGCGTGCATGTAGCGCAGCGCCGATTTTTTGACCACATTTGTGTCGGGCAGTTGATCGGCGACAAGAAGCGGACCCGCCGGCAGCAGGGTGCCTTCGCAATCCTTGCCGCACACACGCAAGAAATCGTTGTTGGCCACGCCGTGCGTCTGATAAATCTTGCCTTTATAGCCACGCTCCCTCAACGTCTTTTGCGGCAGGGCTGCGGGCGTGCCATAGCAGGCAATAAAGACCGCGTCCGGATTAGCCGCCATGATCTTCAGGACCTGGCCCGTAACCGACGTATCACTGCGGGCGAACCGTTCATTGTCGACCAGGCGAAGCTTGCGCAATTCCGCGAATTTGGAAAACTCACGAAACCAGCCCTCGCCATAGGCATCCGCAAAACCGATAAACGCCACAGTCTTGATCCCGCTGTCGGCCATGTTGGCAGTAATCGCAGCGCTCATTTGCGCATCATTTTGCGGTGTCTTGAAAACCCAGTGACGTTTGGCATCAACCGGCTCAACGATGGCGGATGAAGCGGCCATTGAAATCATCGGTGTCGCGGACTCCGCTGCCACGTCAATCATTGCCAGAGAGTTAGACGTGACAGTAGATCCGATGACAATGTCCACCTTGTCGTCGTAAACCAGCTTGCGGATATCCTTGACTGCAGTGGTGGTGTCTGAGGCGTCATCGAGTACGATGTACTGAACTGTCTTGCCGCCGATTTCCTTGGGCATCAGTGCAATCGTATTTTTTTCTGGAATCCCAAGCGATGCCGCCGGTCCGGTGGCGCTTACCACCACGCCAACCTTGACTTGCGCCCATGTATTGCCACTGCAAAGCAGCGCAGCAACGGCTACCACCTGCAATAATGATTTACCTATCGATCGTTTCATTTGTCTTCTCCTATGGATTGATTACTTTACTTTACTTTTTTCGCTGCTTTTTTAGTTCTACAGCTGTTCGCGCTTGCCAGGTTAGCTTTCGACACGCCCTTTTCTTCCCCCTTTCTGGTCGCGCCATCGACATTGGATCGAGTCGGCACGAGTGAGAGCGACCTCACGCGCCCAACCATCGCCCATGGCCCGAGATTCAAGTGTTAGATAACTATCGAGTTTTCATGCCAACGAAACGTGATCCATCTCTAACTGAAAACGTCATTCGATTTGTTTACCCCGAACATCCTGTCACAGGTTCGCCATAATAGGCGCAGATTGCTTGATGTCAAATTAACAAAGTAGACTTTTCCAATTCCTGTTGAAAACGTCAGGTGCGCGAATCTCTGTATTCTCCAGTGCCTGAAGTGCCCTTCCGAAAATGCATTTCAACACGACCCCAATGATCTCCTAAGGGGCGCGAATGCACCTGACTCCTTTCGCACCAACAAATAGAGGAGCGCTTTTGATTGCCCCTTCACCTTCCCAACAATAATCGGTCCGGCAATCACCCGGTCATCCCAAGCGAGAACAAGCAGCAGCTGGCCGAAGCTGCAGAACGACTGTGCAAACAACTCATTTTGATCGTCCTGTCAGGCAACCAGAGGACACGACTCTGCCTGGTCCCTGACAGAGCCGGCAATCAAAAAGATCGCCATGCCCTAGAACGTGTGCATCATCAAGGGCTCTTCCCTTCTTCAAATTCGTCCACCATTAAAGAACTATATTTCATTTTTCATAATGGATCACATTTCAGCTCCCATGGAACATCATAAAAATTGGCTTCATTGTGCCGATTTTAACGAATATTCGCATTAAACTTCATTATAAGTGCATAATAAAGCATGTCAAAAAGTATTTGAGGGCCAGGGCGACCACCACAGCCCCAGGCCCTACGTGCGCAAAGCGGCGAGGGTCAATTTGAGGGCCAGGGCGACCACCACAGCCCCAGGCCCTACGTGCGCAAAGCGTTCGAGAAATATCTGGAGTGCGGCATCTTCGCCCACGGCTTTGCCCGCGCCCGCTGCGACGACT